>QHXD01000221.1:3530-13755 GCA_003223895.1 Acidobacteriota bacterium | reverse complement strand
GATACGAGGTGTGCCGAAAACCGTCATCAATGAGACCGTGGAATTTATCGGCGCGGTTCCGGAATCCCAGTTCGCCGAGCATGTCCAGCGCGCCTCGTCACCCGCAGCAAGCTGATCATGAAACCTGAGATCGAACGATACGTCGAATCAGCCCGGCCCGAATTCGAAGCAAAGCTTCAGGAGTGGGTCGAAATTCCGACCATCAGCGCCGAGCCGGACCACAGACCCGATATCGACCGTGGGGCGGATGCTGCGATTCAGTATCTGCGCTCTCTGGGCGCGGAAGCCGAGAAAGTGGACACGCCGGGTAATCCCGTCGTTGTTGGGAGGTTTGTTACGGGTAAGGATCGGCCTGTGGTGTCGATCTACAACCATCTCGACGTCCAACCCGCCAATGAGCCCCAATGGCAGCGCCCGCCGTTCGTTTTTCACAAAGAAGGCGACAGGTACATCGGCCGGGGTTCGACGGACGACAAAGGTCCTGCCCTGACGGCGCTGTTCGGAGCACGCTATGCCGTGGAGCAGGGGATACCCATCAACATCCAGTTCATCTGGGAATTGGAAGAAGTTCGAGCATTTCATGAAGAACAAGGTCAAGGACCTGACGACCGATTCTGTTGTGGTTTCGGACACGATCTGGATTTCACGCGGCCGGCCCGCCGTGGCCTATGGCCTTCGGGGTCTCGCACCGATGCGGCTGATTCTGGAAACAGGCACGAAGGACGTTCACTCCGGTGTTACGGGTGGCGCGGCGCGAAACCCGATCACGGAGTTGTGCCAGTTGATCTCGGATTGCTATGACGTCCGTACGGGGAAGGTTCGAATTCCGGGTTTTTACGACGACGTGGCCAAACTCTCCAAAACCGAGATGGATAATTTTCTCGCCTCCGGTTTCAGTGTGAAGCGTTTCAAGGCAGCGCACGAACTTCGAAAGATGCGCGAAGGCGACGCTGCCGATATCGCCAGCCGGATATGGGCGCGTCCGACATTCGAGGTGCACGGGATCGTTGGAGGTTACACGGGACCTGGCGTCAAGACCGCGATTCCTTATCGGGCGGAAGCGAAAGTCAGCATGCGTCTGGTTCCAAATCAGAATGCGGACAAAGTTTTCCGGCTCGTCCGAAAATTCATCAAGGAACATAACCCCGACGTGGAAGTGCACCCCGAGTCTTTCCTCGGTCCATATCTTGGTCCGCACACCGGACCGTATGCGGACGCCGCGCGCGATGCCATGCGCAAGGCGTTCGGAAAGGATCCGGCTTTTGTGCGCGAAGGCGGTTCCATCGGCGCCATCGTCACAATGGAGAAATATCTGAAGGCCCCTATTGTTTTCCTGGGGTTAAGCTTGCCCGAGCACGGCTATCACGCGCCAAATGAGAACTTCGATTGGGAACAGGCGTCGGGCGGAATGCGAATGTTTGCGAGGTATTTCGACACCATCTCCAAAATGTGAAGACGGGCGCGGGCTAAAGCCCGCGACTACATTGCGAGCAAAGCATTCCCCAATGTAGTCGCGGGCTTTAGCCCGCGCCCGTTTTCCCATTTCTATGATGCCATTCGCTCGAGCCGCCTCGTAGCCAGCTTCTCAATCAGACTCGCCAGATCGTCGAGTTCGACAGGTTTGGTTAAGTGCGCGGTGAACCCAAGAGCGAGAGCTTGCTGAACATGTCGCGGCTCGCTGAATCCAGTGAGTGCGATGGCCGGCACCGTGGCCAGTTCCTTCGTCTTGCGGATCCGCTTAATGAACTCGAAGCCATCCTCTTCAGGTAAGCCAAGATCGGAGATGATCACATCGGGATGGCTAAGTCGGGCGATCTCTATGCCAGTCCTGGCGTTCGCAGCCACGTCGACGGTGTATCCCAGCCCTTGCAGTTCCAACTGCAGGACATACAGAACATCGGTCGAGTCTTCAACCAGCAGTAATCGTGTCATGGGACAAATCTTTGCAATTCCTATTCCGGTGGTACTTCAGTGGCATTCTTGCCTTCGATTCTCGGGAATTTTTACCGCGACCCGCCTTGAATTCCGCTTTGACCGAATGCGCGAATATTAGTAAATCCTTGATTCTGCGATGCAGTTTGATTGGTAGACCTCGTGCAATGGAAGGGCGAGCATACGGGGTGTGGAATGGAAGGATCACCGGTTCGAGGCGAGTATAGGAAACGCAATACCCATCCAAATCTGGAAGGGCAGATACAAATTTTCCGGTCAGAGCTCACTCAACTGCTTTCCGCCCGGTTGCCGAACAGTGAAGGGTTCTTCGCCCTGACCGACAGGTCGAAAGGATTTCACCTGCCGGCCTGGGTAAGAGCCCATCTCGAACGCCATCCAGCGCTTTACCAAAAGCTGGAGCAGGGGGAATTGGTCGGCATCAGCCACACGGAAGAGAACCCGGTACCAAGGCCCGCTGCATCTGCACAGTCCAACGTCCTTCTGGTTCCGGTGGTCGACGACGCCATACTTTTTGGCGTCATCGGCCTGGTCTACCCGATGGATGGCCCGCATCTTTCCAATGAAGGCCTCGAAACCGTCCGCCAGTTCGCACGGTATGCGGCTCCGGTGCTGGCACGTGAGGAGGCGATCGACGGATTACGCGGGGAGCTGAAATCGCTGAAGTCGCTCATCCAGATGCGTTCGCATTCGCAGGCCAACCTTGCGCACGAACTGCGCACCCCGCTGGCTGCAGTGCGCGGATATGCGCGAATGATTCTCGACGGGCGCGCCGGCGAAATCAGCAACACCCAGCGGGATTACCTGACAGTGATCACGGAAAACGCCAACCGGCTGATCCACCTTGTAAGCTGGATGAGCCATGTGGCCCAGCAGAGCGCCCAGAATTTCAAGCTAAGCACGTTCGATCTTCGGAACGTGTGGGCGGAGTGCGTGGCATCGCAGGAAGCGGCGCTCCGTCAGAAATCCATTAATCTTTCGCAGACTATTCCGGACGAGTCCTTTGCGATCATCGGCGATCAGGAGAAGATGTCCTATGTCTTCAGTTATCTCGTCGCCATAGCTTTGAAGCTCAACCACCCAGAAGGCCGCCTCACCGCGGAGTTTTCACACGGCAGGGAACAGGAAGTAACCATCAAGATCACCAGTAACGGTGATGACATCCCTTCCGAAATGCTCGGGAAGATCTTCGAACGCTCGGTGAATGCCATTCCCGCAGTGCCCCCTCAGAATGCGGATGTCAGCGAATTCAGTCTCTCGGGAATTTACGATGTCATTGCAATGCACGGAGGACGAGTTTTTGTGAACAGCAGGCCCGGCGCCGGTGCCACATTCCTGTTCACTTTGCCGGCCATTCTAATTGACGAAGAGGAGAAATCTGACCATGAACAAGCGGTCAATTCTGGTCGTAGACGACGATAGGAGTACCCGGGAATATCTTGCGACGTTCCTTACTGCACGCGGCCATAGCGTGGAATGCCTCGAATCAGGCGATCAAGCCATCGAACGTCTGGCATCCGGCCAGTCGCCTTCGATGATTCTGCTGGACGTGATGCTGCCTGGGAAGGACGGCATTGAGGTGCTGTCCAACCTCAAGACGGTCTACCCATCGCTTCCGATCATCATCCTTTCCGGTATCGGTCAGATTAAAACCGTAGTCGAAGCCATGAAGATGGGAGCTTCCGACTACCTGACGAAGCCGTTTGAAGAAGAAGCGCTCGAGCTGGCAATCGAGAACGTACTCGAGAAGCAACGGCTCAAGGAAGAAGTCAAAACGTTGAAGCAGCAGCTCTCTTACGTCGAGCAGGGCAACATTCTCACTTCGAATCCGCAGATGCTCCGGATCATCGACATCGCCCGGCATGTCGCATCAACGGACGTACCGGTTTTGATTCTGGGCGAGTCCGGGGTCGGAAAGGAAGTCGTGGCCAGCTTTATTCACGAGCAATCCAATCGCTCCGACGGGCCATTCGTGAAGGTGAACTGTGCCGCCCTGCCTCACGAACTGCTGGAATCCGAGCTCTTTGGTTATGAGCGAGGCGCCTTCACCGGTGCAATTCGTGACAAGATGGGCAAATTCGAACAGGCCGACAAGGGAACGCTGCTCCTGGATGAAATCGGTGAAATGAGTCCGCATCTCCAGGCAAAGCTTATCCACGTGCTCCAGGACGCCGAATTCAGCAGGCTTGGCGGAAAGAAGCCTGTGAGGGTCAATGTGCNNNNCTCAAAGGCGAGTTTCGCAACGACCTTTATTTCCGGCTCAATGTCATCAAGTTCGAGGTTCCCCCCTTACGGGATCGGCGGGAAGATATTCCCCTGCTCTGCACTCACTTCGTCGAGAAGTATCGCGAGCGATACCAGAGCCCGGTGCAGCAGTTCCCGAAGGATCTAATCGAGGCCTTTCTCCGATACGACTGGCCGGGTAACGTGCGGCAGCTTGAAAATGTCGTTAAGCGCTACCTTATTCTTCCGGACGCCGACATCGCTTCCGAGCTGAAAGGCACCAATCAGGAACAGGTTGTGCCTGTCCATACCGGCAACGTGTCGCTGAAGGAAGTGGCCGGCCATGCCGCAGAAATGGCTGAGAAGGAAGTCGTCCTGCGGGTTCTCGAAGAAACCGGCTGGAATCGCAAAGAATCCGCAAGACGCTTGAAGATTTCGTATAAAGCTCTGCGCAACAAACTGAAGAAGTGGCAGCTTGTGCGTGAAAGACCAGCGGAAATAGTTCGAACCCTGGTCAGGAGCGCCTGACAGCCCGTAGTAATTCGGGGACAGACGCATAAATCACCTAAATTCGTTTTGAAAGCATTAGAAGAATTCAGGTGATTTATGCGTCTGTCCCCGAATTACCACGGGCTGCCAGGGCTCACTCGCCGATTGGCGGCTTCTGGGAAGCGAGCACGTGACGCGTCAGCAGCTTGCCATCCGGCGTGGTGATGCGGACGACTGCACTAATTTCCAGCTCAGCGGAGCTCTGGATTGTCGCCCATCCGGTCTTCACAGCAACGTCGTCCCCGGCATCATCCGGTGCCAGTGCCAGTCTGATTTGCACAGGCCGGTCGGCCACGAGGTAGCACTCGAACGAGCTGCCCGTTCCCGCAGGCCGGCCTTGTGCGTCCACGAAACTCGCATTCATGGGCTCGCCTTTGTCGGTGAATACGCCGAGAGTCGCGCGTGTCTCCCTGGCCGCTACTAGAGTGAAAACCGTGTCGTATCGTGAAGTGCCCGCTCCAATGAGAATTTGCCCGTAAACAATATTCGGAAAGTAACGGGCTTCCCTGGCCGGCGAAAGAAATAATAACAACACGCAGAGGAACTTCACGGCCGGACGACATCCCAATACGAAGAAAATGTGCCGGACTGCTCGAGAAACTTCGGCAGCGGTTGGACCAGCGAAGTAGAACGATGGCCGGGAAGATTCATCGGATGCTGACGGCCATAGGTTGGGAAATAGGCACGAATGAATACCGAGTCATCGGCGACGGGAAACGCGCGCAAGTTCGCCACGTAGCGCGTCCAGGTGGAGCGCCCGTAAAGATAAAACTCGACATTGGACGTATAAAAGGTCGAGAGGCGTAATCCGTTCGCTTTCAGGAAAGCGGCCACAGCCCTCAACGCGTGCGGCCCGGCAAAATCACCGACGATCGGAATCAGCCGATTCGCGGCCTGAAACTTCTTCAACCACTGAAAGAGCTCCTCCGAGGCGAGGAAGTTCTGTTGGCGGCCCTGGCGGTCGGTTTCCACCAGCATCTCCTCGAACGTCGGATAATTCAACGCGTTCCCGCGGCCCAGGGACGAAAAGCGCAGGTCCAGGCCTTCCTGCCAGAACGTCCGGTAAACGTACTGGATCTTGGTGAGATCGTCGTAGTCCAGCTTCAGCTTGTACTTTTCGAGGAGCATCTCCTTAACCGTCGCGAGGTTCTTTTGGAACAGTTTTTCGGACGATGGCGAGCGGCGAACGGCTGCAAGGAGGTCTTCGAAGGAAGCGCCCGGCTTGACAGACGGAACCTCCCTGGAGAAAAGCAGCGAGACGTACTCCACTCGATTCGAGGCCATCGCAAACAGGGCTTTAAATAGCAGATGCTCCAGCATGTTCTGCCGCCGGATATCCGTGATAACCGCCAGGGACGGCTGAGTATGAGCGATATAGGAAAGGTTCTGGTCCGGCCCCACCCCGAGGTAGATCCCGCCGGGCTTGACGCGCAACTGGTCGATCACATGCAAATAGGACGTTTCGTTTGAAATGAAGTTGTCGGAATCGAAGTAACCTTCCGGCTCGGACCACTCATCGATGTATTTACCAAACTGTTCGATCGAAACCTGGACGTCCGTGGCAGCCCGCGGCTGTTGCTGCGGCCATGGCAGGACGATGGCACCCAGGAGAAGGACGAGAGCCATCCCCAGGCCGGATACGGATTTTCTGTTCAGGGTCAAAATGCGCCGCATGGGTGTCGGTAAACAATATAACTCGGAAATCGGATTTCAGAATTTGTAATTAGGATTTACAATGAGGCCCGTGACAACGCGCAATCCACCAGGCAGTGCCGGCTCAATTCAAGTCCGTGTTGCGACAGCGCAGGACATGGAACAGCTTTTGGAACTGGCTTCCCAGCTTCTGACCCAGATTCACGCCGAAGGAACCGTGAAAGACGCCCGGCGTGTTTTCGAACGGACAATGAAGTCCAATGACCTGGGAGTCGTGCTGGTGGCTGAACACAAGACAGGCCTTTGTGGTTATGCTTACGCGGCGTACGAATGGCGCGCGGAGTTTGGCGGCGAGACGATGGACATCGTCGCCCTCTGGGTCGAGCAGCAATGGAGAAGCAAAGGCGTCGGCGGAAGTTTGCTGTCGGCACTCCTTGATAATGCCCGGCAGCGCGGTATACGCCGGATCAGCACCGAAGTGCACCCCAATAATGCCGCTATCGAGCGAACACTCGAATCCAACGGCTTCGACCCCGAACGCCGTACTCTCTGGAGCCTGCAGATCTGACTTCAGTATCCCAGCGTTTCGAGGTAGTCGTCATCCAGGCCGAAGAAGTGCGCCACCTCGTGAACGATCGTGGTTTTTATCTCTTCTTTGATCTCGTCCTCGTTCTCACATTCTTCTTCGATCGGGTCCTGAAAAATCCGAATTCGATCGGGGTATAGCGGCGATTCAAATCCGCGTTCGGTTAGTGGAGTGCCTTCATACAAACCGAAGAGCGTGTCGCCGGGCGGGACCTCGAGCTCATCGAGCAGTTCATCCGAAGGGCTCGCTTCGACCATGACCACGACATTCGAGAGTTTCTTCCGGAACTCCCGCGGTAACTCCCGGATGGCCTGGTCGACCAGCTTTTCAAAACCTGTCCGATTCATTTTCTAAGCGCCGGTTCCCCCACGCTCCTTTTGCCTTAAGATGTAGCACGTGAACTGGATTGCAGCGAAGCCTGATTCCTGGGACGGCGACACCGCGATCATTCTTGCCCATGGCGCAGGCCAGGGAATGAACTCCCCGTTTATGTCGTACTTTCATGAACAACTCGCAGAGCGCGGGTTTCTGACGATCAAGTTCAACTTCGAGTATATCGACCAGAAGCGCAAAATGCCCGATCCTCAGCCGAAGCTCCAGGCACGTTACCGCACCGTGGTGAGCGAAGTGATAGCCGGGCACAAGCCGCAGCGCGTGATAATCGGCGGAAAATCGATGGGCGGCCGCGTGGCTTCGTACATCGCGGGTGACACGCCCGGAGTGCAGGGGCTCGTCTTTCTGGGCTACCCGCTTCATCCCCCCGGCAAGGAGGATCGGCTTCGCGACCAGCATCTTTACGACCTGAAGCTCCCTATGCTGTTCGTCAGTGGTACGAAAGACACGTTTGCTGAACGATCATTGCTGGAAAGAGTCGTCGGCAAAATCGGAGATCGTGCGACCCTGATGTGGATCGAAGGCGGCGATCACTCGCTGAAGATGGGGAGAGCGGACAAGGAGTCGCTGCCCCGGGCCGTGGAATACGTTGCCTCATGGGCGCCCAAAATCACTTATCACTGATGGCCACTGCCCAATGACTAATGAACTTGAGGTTTGAGAAATGGACGGATTTCTCTTTTCTCAATCCTCAATTTCATTTCTCAATCCTCAAGTTCATTAGTCATTGGGCAGTGGCCATTAGTGATTTAAGAACCGGGGCTACGACCGGACCTTGACCGCTTGTTTCGAGGCCGGCACGTACATGCGGGACGCGTATTCCTTCAGCATCCGGCTGGCGGAAAACCGTGGAACGATGGAACGGATCGATTCCTTGACCATTTGAATCCAGCCGTGCGGAAGCCCGTTCTGGTCGCGGTCGAAGAAGAGTGGAACGATCTGCTCCTCCAGCAGCCGATACAGGGATTCGGCATCGCGGGCATCATCGTAATGCACATCGAGGTCTTCCGGCGGATCGCCGATCGCCCAGCCGTTATTGCCGTTGTAGCCCTCGTACCACCATCCATCGAGAACGCTGAAGTTCAGAATACCGTTCATCGCGGCTTTCTGTCCGCTGGTTCCGCAGGCTTCCAGCGGCGGACGAGGATTGTTCAGCCAGACGTCCACGCCTTGCGTGAAGAAGTGGGCCGCATGCATTTCGTAGTTTTCGACAAAGGCCACGTGACCGGCCATGCCGTTATCAGCAGCCAGCGAATAAATCTGATGGATGAGATGTTTTCCGTGTTCGTCCGCCGGATGCGCCTTGCCGGCGAAAACGATCTGTACAGGCCGCCAGCGATCGAGCATTGTGGCCTTAATGCGGTTCAGATCATGGAAGATCAGCGAGGCGCGCTTGTATCCCGTAAACCGCCGCGCAAAACCGATCGTCAAAGCATCCGGATCCAGCAGCGTGCCCATGGCGATCACCTGCCGCGGATCGACGCGATCTTCCGTCCAGCGCGCCCGTGCACGTTCCCGGGCGAATGCCAGGAACTTCCGCTTGAGAAACACTTTAACGTTCCAAAGCTCTTCATCTGGAATTTCCATGACGCGATTCCAGAACGCGATGTCGTCGTGTCTGTCGACCCATTCCGGACCCAGATACCGATCGAACAGCAACCCCAGTTCGGGCGCGACCCAGGTCGGCGCATGAGCGCCATTGGTGACCGAAGTGATCGGGATCTGGTCCTCCGGCGTGTCCGGCCATACGACCTGCCACATCCGGCGGGTCACCCGGCCATGAAGATGACTCACGCCGTTTCGCCATCCGGACATGCGCAAGGCAAGGACGGTCATGTTGAACGCGTCCGCGTACTTGCCGAGGTCCATGAAGGCCTGCTTGGTGATGCCAAGGTCGTCCCAGTAGCCGGCGAAATGTTTCTCCATCATGTGCATCGGAAACGCATCGTGACCTGCCGGCACCGGGGTGTGCGTCGTGAAAATGCTCGTGGCGCGAATCTGCTCGGCGGCTTCCTCGAAGCCAAGGCCCGTTTGAACCAGTTCGCGCGCCCGTTCGAGCAACATGAATGCCGTGTGGCCTTCGTTGGCATGGAAGACATTCGGATGAATTCCGAGCGCCCTCAGCACTCGCACGCCGCCGACTCCCAGCACAATTTCCTGGCGAACGCGGTGTTCCTTGTCGCCTCCATACAAACGAGCTGAAAGCTCCCGGTCCATGGGCTGGTTCTCTTCGACGTCGGTATCCATCAGGTAGAGTGGCACCGAGCCCAGGTTCACCCGCCACACAACGACGAAAACATTGAGGCTTCCAACCTTCAACTCGACCAGAAACCGCTCGTCGAATTTGGGGCCGGCCGATTCAACCGGCGCTTCACTGCGTTCGAGCAACTCGTAAATGTCTTCCTGCCAGCCGTCAGCCTGAATGCGCTGATGGAAGTATCCCTGGGGGTAAACGAAACCGACGCCGAGCAGGGGAATCCCGAGGTCGCTCGACTCCTTGCAGTGATCGCCCGCAAGAATGCCTAGACCGCCGGAATAGATTGGAAGCGATGTATGAAGCCCGAATTCGGCAGAGAAATATGCTATCGGTGTCTTCGCGAGGTCAGGAAATTCACGCGGGAACCACTTTTCAGCACCCTTGCTCGTACGATCGAGACCCTTCATGGTCACTTCGTACTCGCGCAGGAAATCGGGATCGCGGGCCGCGTGAAGAAGCCGCTGGGGATCGATCTCGTGAAGGAGCTTTACAGGATTGTGCTGAATATTTTTCCAGAGCTCGGGGTCGAGACGTTTGAAAAGAAGCCGTGCGCGGTAATCCCAACTCCATTTCAGGTTGTAAGCCAGCTCCTCCAAACGCTGAATACGCTCTGG
>QHXD01000221.1:0-3264 GCA_003223895.1 Acidobacteriota bacterium | reverse complement strand
ACCATGTCCGACCGCCGAACAAGGTCACGAATGGAATCCGCAACCTGGGCGCGGCGAGCGAAAATGCGTTCCATGCCCTGCGCGTGTATGTATTCCAATGATGCATCCAACTGCAGCAATAGCGATAAGGCCGGAGTGAAGGGAACTGTTCCCCTGAGCTTTTTCCAATCAAAGTAATATCGGGGCGTTTTGGACCGCTCGTTCTTTTCCCATGCGCGCGAGTTTATCGCGATGACGCCCAGGCCCGGCGGAAGCATCAACCCTTTTTGTGAACCGGCCACGACGGCGTCGATATTCCAGTCATCCATCGCCATCGGCGAAACAGCGAGACCGGAAACGGCGTCGGCAACAAGGATTTTGTTCTGCGATCGGATCAACTTTCCGATGGCGGCCATATCGCTTAGAACACCCGTCGAGCTTTCGCTCCAGGTGTGGAATATGACTTCCGCGTTCGGCCATTGCTTCAGCGCAGTCTCGACTTCCGCTAAAGTCGCGCCCTGGCGCCAGTCCACATCCACCGTCCGAACGGTGACACCGAAAGCCGTGGCGATGTGTGCCCACCGTTCGGCAAACGTCCCCCCGACCACAACAATTACTTCGTCCCCCGGTGACGTGAGATTGCAAACCGCCGATTCCATTGCTCCCGAGCCGGACGCGGATGGGAAAATCACGGTTCCCCTGGTCCCGAAGAGCGGTTTCGAACCCTCCTCGAGCCTCGCGAGCAACTCGTTCATCTGGGCCGAACGATGTGAAAACAATGGCCTGTCTCCAGCCGCCCGAATGTGATCCGGCACTTGCATCGGGCCCGGCAGAAACAGCAGGGGCTTTCTCATTAATTTCTCCAATTACAGGACCACGCAGTCTGGGCGGCCCCCCCGGGAACAAATTATGATAATACTCCTAAAGTTCCTGCAGGGTCCTGCCGAAAAGAGTTGACGCGGGCGAACCCGTCCAGGGTCGTCCAAAATTGAGCCTTGACAAGCACTCGTCTATAAATACATTGGATGTGCTCCAGGTCCAATACGCGGGGGTTGGAGTACAGAAAGGAATTCTGATGCTGAAGTCTAGAGGACTTCGCGCGATGGCTGTTGTCGCGCAGGCCATTCTTTGTCTCTCGGGGCCACTTTACGCCCAAACCTCACAAAAAATCGAAAGCGTGCTCATCGAAACGAGCAAGCCCTACACAAAAGTTGTGTCCGACATCCAGGCACTGGGTGGAAGAGTCAAGCAACAGTACCAGTACGTGGATGCAGTCGCGGCAGAGGTTCCCAGCAATGCGATGGGAACGCTCCGCGCGCTGACCGGACCGGGCAAAGTCGTAAAGGATCTTAGCATTCCGGCGCCTGCAGCAAACGTCTTCAAGCACGGCAAGTCGGGCCTCCCAAGTGCAAGGGCCCGATCCGCGTCGTTGATTACGAACTTTTCGACTGTGCCTGAGGCGGCATATCGGCTCAATAATCTGGGACTCAACGTGCGTGACCTGCACACGCAGGGGCTCACCGGATCAGGAGTTGTCGTGGCCGTTGTCGATTCCGGCGTGCAGCCCAGGTTTCCCCTCCTGGATAAGGACAATGCCGTGGTCGGAGGCGTGGATCTCGTTGGTGACGGTATGGGCTTCTCGAATCCCAACAACGAACCGCATGGCACCTTCGTTGCCGGCTTGATCACCGGAAATATCCTGTTCGGCCTCGGCGCCAACAGCAATCTCGCGAGTTCGCTTAACGAGCACTTTCCTGGAGCCCTCGTCGGAAATGATTTGCCTCTGGTCGGCACAGCCCCTTCATCCAGCATTTATGCGGTTCGTGTTTTTGGGGTCAATGCTTCGGCTGGAGCACCGGAGTCTCGAATTATCGCGGCGATTGATCACCTCATCGATATTCGAAAGAAATTTGATCGCCATGAAAAAGGCGGCGTGAACATTCAGGTCTGCAACCTGAGCCTTGGGAACACAACCCTGAATGCCGGTCGCGATCTGTTCGACCGCAGTGTGGACGCTCTGCTGAAGAATGGTATCGTCCCGGTCGTTTCCGCCGGTGATGCCGGACCATCAGGCCTCACGGTGAGCAGTCCGGCTACTTCACAGAGCGCCATTGCGGTTGGCGCGGTCAGCGCGGCTGCGAACGAGCGCGTCGAGCAGGACATAGCGAACGTGCTCGGCTTCGGCAAGCTCTATAGGCCTTCGGACGCCACGCAGGTTGCATTTTTCAGTGCGCGTGGTCCGAACGCGGACGGGCGCGTCTCACCAGGCGTGGTCGCAGTCGGTCTCGGCAATTTCGGGCAGGGTTACGACTCCACGAGCGATATCAACATGTCGGACGGAACGAGTTTCAGCGCGCCACTTGTGGCCGGCATTGCAGCAGTTCTGCGGCAGGCGTTTCCAAGGGCAGACGCCACCGAAATACGCAATGCGATTGTGCAGTCAGGTGATCCCTCGGGACTCACGCCACGATTTTCCTCGCTGGACTACGGCGAAGGGTTTCCTGATGCCAAAAAAGCGAAGGCTCTGCTGGCTGCAGGCCGCGTCTCGGACTCGCTGCCTTCCTTCCCAAAGCCAGGGAAGAGTGTTGCCGAAAACCTGGAGGAGGGAACCAACCTGCATATTTCCGAGGAGTCGATCGTGAGGTCGACCGGAAATCTATCCCCCGGTGAACGCGCCGAGATTCTTTACGAAATTCCTGAAGATACGACGCAAGTCGTGATCAATGTGACCAATTTCAACGCGACGTTCAACCAGACGCCGAACCCGAATGCTTTTCCGGAGCAAATCTATCTGCAGGTTCACAGCGCCAAAACATCACAGATCGGCGCGCTGGGTGACTATTACAACCTCGGCGATCCTTACATCACCGGCGATCACCTTCAGCGGATCGTATACCAACGCGGGAAGAGTTTCTGCCAAGGTGACCGTATCCTCGGAAACCGACCGCCTTCGAGGGGTAACGACACGGGGAACGATTCAACATCATCAACAGATCATGTTTCCGCTCACGGTTGCCCCAGGCGTGAGGCTCGCCGACTTCCGCCTTTCTTTCGGTGATAACTGGGGCCACTATCCGACCAGTGATATGGATATGATTCTGGTGGATCCGAACTTGAATCAAAACGACGACGGCGCCCGCCTGAATTCTCCGGAAGCGGCGACAGTCGTGAATCCGACGCCTGGGACGTGGCAGGTCATCATTGACGGCTTCGACATCCCAGCAGGGTCGGATACGTTTGCGCTTCGCGTTACACTCGACGGCAAACTCGTAAAGTAAATGTAGT
>QHXD01000220.1:8901-10592 GCA_003223895.1 Acidobacteriota bacterium | reverse complement strand
GGAATCGGAATCCTTCTATCCGCCGTCTTGATGACCGCGGCTCCGAACGACACGCGCGTTGCGGATGCGGCAATGCGGGGCGACCGGGCTGCGGTGCGTGCTCTGCTCAAAGAGGCCGCGGACGCTAATGCGGCGCAGGGTGACGGAATGACCGCGCTGCACTGGGCCGCGTTCAACGATGATGTGGAAATGGCGCAGATGCTGCTCTATGCCGGTGCAAATGTGAGAGCCACCACTCGGCTCGGCGGTATCACTCCCCTGTGGATGGCTGCACAGAATGGAAACCCGCGCACGATCGAAGTCCTGCTGAAGGCGGGGGCAGATCCAAACTCCCCCGCACTTACCGGCGTGACCCCTCTCATGATGGCCGCCACATCGGGCAAGGTGGATGCAATCAAGGTTCTCGCGGATCACGGAGCCGACGTGAATGCTAAGGAAAACACATACGGACAGACTCCGCTGATGTTTGCTGCCGCATATAACCGTTCGGACGCCGTTAAGGAATTGATCCAGCGTGGCGCAAATACAAGTGTCGCGACCAAAGTGAGAATGCCGCCTGTTCGCGGTGGGGCCGCCGCGCGCGGTGCCGCAGGGGCCGCCCAGGTTCCGACAGCCGGAGGTCGCGGCCAGCGAATTGGCGCTCCAGGAGTACCTACGCCTGCGGCCGCTCAGCCGCGGCCGGCGGGGAGCGGAGACGAAGAACCCAGAGAAGCCGCAGAACCGATGGGAGGTCTCACAGCACTGCTCTATGCAGCCCGCCAAGCTCATATCGAGACCGTCCGCGTTTTGCTCGACAGCGGCGCCAATATTAATGAGCTGAGCGCGGACAAGACCACTCCACTGATGATGGCCGTCATCAATGGACACTTCGACCTGGCCATGTATCTGCTCGAACGCGGCGCGAATCCCAAGCTTGCTACGGCTGCGGGAGGCACGCCCCTGTATCGGGTTATCGACGTGGAATGGGGTCCTAAATCGTTTTACCCGCAACCCAATACGAAACAGGAGAAGGTGTCGTATCTCGATTTGATCAAGGCGCTGCTGGCGCATGGAGCCGATCCGAACGCCAGACTGACCGCCCAGTTGTGGTACACCGGCTATGGCTTCGAACTGGAAGGTGTTGAGCCGGCCGGCGCCACTCCCTTCTGGCGTGCAGCGCACGTTGGTGATATTGACGCGATGCGCATTCTGGTAGCCGCGGGCGCCGATCCGAATATTCCGACCTTCGAAGGAGTCACGCCTTTACTTGTTGCCGCGGGAGACGGTTTCCATGGGAATGACGCCGTAACCGTACCGTACGGTAGAATGGCGGCCGTGAAGTACCTGGTCGAAGAGTGCAAGGCGGACGTGAATGCCATCGACAAAAAAGCCGGTGATTCAACGAGCATCCTCCATACCAACACCCGCGTCTATACCCCGCTGCACGGCGCAGCCGCCCGGGGCGATAACGAAATGGTTCTTTACCTCGTGTCCCAAGGCGCGAGGGTCGATCTTGTCGGTAAGAATGGAGTGACGGTGGCCGATATCGCGAACGGCCCCAGGGAACGCATTCAACCGTTTCCTGAGACCGTGGAACTGCTTGTCCGCCTCGGCGCGAAAAACTCCAACAGGTGCGTCTCGTGTTAGGAAAAACGGGAAAATGACAAGTGACAATTGACTATTGATCATTGATAAAGCTTTATCAATGATCA
>QHXD01000220.1:0-8727 GCA_003223895.1 Acidobacteriota bacterium | reverse complement strand
TCTCCAGACGCGTCCCGGGATTCGCGCGTCCGCCGCTCGTCGACACTTCATTCGTATGGCTCGGCAGGACCGTGGCTGGCCGGACCAGGTTGTTAATTGCAAACGCGGCCTCCTCCGGTCCAGTCACAAAAGTGTCACTGATGTTGATAACGGCCAGTTCAGCGCCATAGAAGCCATTCACCACGGTCTTCATTTCCTGAATCAGCCCGGTATCGCCCGATAAGTACGCCGTCAGGCCATTGGTGAATGTGAGAACGAAGCCATTGGCAATACCGACGTAGGCGCTCAGATTGTTCGAGGCCAGATTGGTTTTCAACGGCTCCGATAGAAACGCTGTGGACAGATCGTTCGGGTGGTCGGCGGCGACCACAGCGATTTGTACACCCTGGTTGGCCGTTACCAGTCGGACAGTCCTCTTTCCTCCCGACAACAATGTCGCTGTACATGGAGTCGTACGCGGGACCGTAAGCTCGTTGGTCAGGCCCGCTGCCGGACAGCCGCCAACAGCGGCTCCCCGTACATTCGCAATTTTGAGACTCAGGAAGCTGGCCAAACCAAGCCCTGCGATGACCGCCGAGTTTTTCGCGGATGCGATCTCGGCCAGGTTTGTCTCGGGAGCCGCTACCGTCGGGGGTGTCGTGCCCGCATCCGGGCTCTGATTCAGCTTTCCAGCGCCGAGGTGATCCGCATGGGCATGGGTAATCAGGATGGCATGCACTTCTCCCAGGCGAGGATCTGTGCCGCCCGCCACGGTATTTCCCGGATCGTACAAGATGCGTACCCCGGTGGGATCTTCGAAAAGCAGAGCCCGGTCTTGAGCGCAAAGCTCACCGGTTTTCCCGCCTAATGGTGTGACCTTCACAGTCTGTGCCTGGGCGATGGATCCGCCCGCTGTCATAAGGAACAGAAGCAACACGGCCTGCAATCTGGATTTCATGATTGGTCCCTCCTTCAAATTCGTTGCGCGAGCAAAAAAAACGCCCAGAGGGATCTACTCCGGTTTGAGGTAGGTGTCAAATTCCGGGAAGGAACCACAGGGATACGGAAAATCAGCCGCGAATTACACGAATTACGCCAAATGGGCGCATCAAAGGATTCTTGACGCGCCCATTTGGCGTAATTCGCGTAATTCGCGGCTGATTTTCCGTATCCCGTGGTTCCTTGCCTGGGTCAACGCGGGTATGCGATTCTAACGGCCATGTTCGTTAAATCTATTCGCAGGGCATGTTTGCTGCTGATCCTTCTGCCGGCCTTCTCTTTCGGTGGCGAAACCGATGTCCGGCTGACCGACGCGGCCAGGAATGGGGACCGCGCTGCTGTTCGCTCGCTGCTGCAGCAGAAGGTCGACGTCAATTCTCCGGCGTTGGATGGCACAACAGCGCTGCACTGGGCGGTACGCGCAGATGATCCGGAAACCGTGGACCTGCTGATTCGCGCTGGCGCTAACGCGAAGGCCACGGACCGCTACGGTATTACCCCGCTGTACCTGGCCTGCGTCAATGGCAACGCTGCCATGATCCTGAAGCTGCTGGATGCGGGGGCAGACCCGAACTCCGTCGATCCCACCGGAGACACCGCTCTCATGAACACCGCACGAACGGGCAATCCCGACGCTCTCAAAGTGCTGCTCGATCGTGGTGCGGCAGTGAATGCGATGGATGCCGAGTTTCAGCAAACGGCCCTGATGTTGGCCGTCAGGGAGAGCCATCCGGCGGCCGTGAAGGTCCTGATCGAACACGGGGCGATGCTCAATGCGCGCACCAGGACAGGCCCGGCTCCAGCATTCAGGCCTCCGTGCAAGGGTACCGGATGCGGCTCCGAAGGCGTAGGCATTAACCGGGGAGGTCTTCCCGATCGGGGCATTCGGGCGGCGACCCCAGGCGGGATGACAGCACTCCTCTATGCCGCCCGGGATGGCAGACCGGACGAGACAGCATTGTTGGTAGCCGCCGGCGCCGACGTGAACCAGGCCGAGCCGAACGGAATCACTCCTCTTTTGATGGCCATTCTTAACAACCATCTCGACGTTGCAAAATTCCTGCTGGACCATGGCGCAGACGTGAACGCCGACGATTTCTGGGGTCGCACGCCCCTGTGGGCGGCAGTGGACCTTCGCAATCTGGACCTGGACCACGGAGTGGACAGCGGTGTGGATCGTGGGCCCGCACTGGACTTTATTAGAGTGCTGCTCGACCGTGGCGCCAAAGTGAACGCTCGAACCAGGGAAGTGCCTCCGGGACGCCGATGGCTTTATTCTCTGGGAGACGTATCCTGGGTCGACATGACCGGTCAGACGCCGTTCTTGCGAGCATCGCTATCCGGCGACCTCACTCTGATGCATCTTCTGCTCGACCGTGGCGCCGACCCCAACATCGCGACCCTCGGGGGTACCACGGCGCTGATGGCCGCTGCGGGAGTGAACTGGACCGTTGCGCAAACCTACACCGTGTCCAAAGAGGCATTGTTGGAAGCTGTAAAACTTTGCCTGGAAAAAGGCGCGGATGTGAACGCGACGAATTCCATGGGGTTGACCGCAGTTATGGGAGCTGCCAACAGGGGATCGGACGACATCATCACATTCCTCGTAGGAAAAGGCGCCAGGCTCGATGTGAAAGACGCTGTGGGCCGGACGCCGGTCACCTGGGCGGAAGGCGTTTTCCTTGCCTCCGTCGGGGCGGAGCGCAAACCCAGCACGGTTGCGCTTCTTCAGAGGTTGATGGGGAATAGAAGCCAGAATGGAGCAGGTGGGTCCCGTTGTGGCGCTTTCGGAATTCTGGCTTCTGGCTTCTGGCTTCTGGCTTCCTTTTTCTCGCTCCGACCGTGATTAACGCGCAGGACCGTGCATTCCTCACTCAGTACTGCATCGGTTGTCACAACGAAAAGGCGAAGACGGCCGGCCTCATGCTCGACAAGATGGACATCGAGCATGTTGGCGAAAGCGCGGAAACCTGGGAGAAGGTGGTCCGCAAACTGCGAACCGGCATGATGCCTCCCAGCGGCGCGCACCGTCCGGACCGGTCCGCCATCGATGCTTTCACGTCAAACCTCGAGACCGCGCTGGACCGCGCAGCTTCAGCCAGGCCGAATCCCGGAACCACTGCCTTGCATCGCCTCAACCGCACCGAATACGCCAATGCGATCCGCGACCTGCTCGCCCTGCCGGTGGATTCCACAACACTGCTTCCGGGCGACGATTCAGCCGACGGTTTTGACAACGTCGCGGACGTCCTGGGAGTATCACCGTTGCTCATTCAAGGTTACGTGTCCGCCGCCGCAAAGGTCAGCCGTCTGGCGGTCGGCGACCCGGAGACGAGTCCCGATAAAATCACGTATCGCATCCCGCGAGGACTGTCGCAAGTCGATCACATCGAAGGTCTGCCGCTGGGAACACGTGGTGGAATGCTCATCCGCCACAACTTTCCTCTGGATGGCGAGTACGACTTTCGGGTCGTTCGTGCAGGCCCCGGGTTGGGGCAGACTCAGGTCGGTGGCGACGAAGAGATCGAAATCAGCGTCAACGGCGAGAGGGCTTTGGTAATCGGGAGAGACGCTCCTCGCGACATTCGGCTCCAGATGAAAGCGGGCCCGCAATCCATAGGCATTGCCATCATCAGGAAGAAGAATGCCCGAGGCGTGGACGATTTATATGACGTCCTGAACGGCAGCGCGGGCCTGCTAAACGTGGCCATCACGGGGCCGTTTAATGCCTCGGGCGCCGGCGATACGCCGAGCCGTCGCCGCATCTTCGTCTGCCGGCCGACGCTAAATGACGAAGTTACCTGCGCCAGGCAAATCCTGAAGACAATCGCGCGCCGCGCGTTCCGGCAGCCCGTCACCGATGCGGACGTCGCAATGGAAACTTTGCTGAGCTTTTACCAGACCGGCCGCGCTCAGGGAGGTTTCGATACCGGGATTCAATACGCTCTGGCACGCGTGCTCGTCGATCCGCGGTTCCTGTATCGCTTCGAACATGAACCCGCCAATCTGGCGGCCGGTACCGTCTATCGGCTCACCGATCTCGAAGTCGCATCGCGCCTCTCGTTTTTCCTCTGGAGCAGTATCCCCGACGACGAACTTCTGGACGTGGCGAGCCGGGGAAAACTCTCAGACCCTGCAGTGCTCGAACGGCAGGTGCGGCGCATGCTGGCGGATCCCCGTTCCCAGGCTCTGGTGGATAACTTTGCCGGACAGTGGTTGTTCCTGCGAGACCTGAAAAACGCAAAGCCCGAAGCAGACGGTTTTGATGAGAATCTCCGGCACTCGCTTCGTCGCGAAACCGAGATGCTGTTTGAAAGCATCATCCGCGAGGACCGCAGCATTGTCGACCTGCTGAATGCGGACTACACGTTTGTCGACGAACGTCTGGCCAGGCACTATGGCATCCCGAACATTCGTGGAAGCCAGTTCCGCCGCGTCACGCTCAAAGAGAATGATGCACGCCGCGGCCTGCTGGGTCAGGGAAGCATTCTGCTGGTGACCTCGGCAGTCAATCGCACGTCTCCGGTCAGCCGCGGCAAGTGGATTCTGGAAAACATCCTCGGTGTGCCGGCCCCGGCGGTTCCAGCAAGTGTGCCGCCGCTGAAGGAGAACAGTGAGCGGACGGACGGCAAAGTGCTCTCCATGCGCGAGCGCATGGAGGAACATCGCACGAATCCCGGCTGCGCGTCGTGTCACAAGATCATGGACCCCATCGGCTTCGCGCTGGAAAACTTCGACCTGACCGGGAAGTGGCGAAACGTCGATAGCAACAAGCCGGTCGATGCGGCCGGCGAACTGGTGGATGGCACTAAATTGGACGGCCCGGCAAGTCTGCGGCAGGCGCTGGTAAGCCGGTCGAATGCGTTTGTCACCAACGCAACCCAAAAGCTTCTGACGTATGCGCTCGGCAGGACCGTACACTATTACGACATGCCCGTGATTCGGTCTATCATTCGCGATGCGGCTGGAAACGATTATCGCTTTTCGTCGCTTGTTCTCGGCATCGTGAAGAGCGCGCCGTTTCAGATGAAGGCGAAGTAATAAGAAAATGAAGAAGAAGCCGCGAATTACGCGAATGACGCCAAATGGGCGCATCAAAGGATTCTTGATGCACCCATTTGGCGTCATTCGCGTAATTCGCGGCTTGTTCATTTTCCTGTGAGGAGATGAGTCCCATGTTCATCACAAAGAGGCATCTTTCCCGCCGCACGTTCCTCCGCGGCGCGGGCGTCACCGTGGCGTTGCCGCTGCTGGAATCGATGGTTCCGGCGCAAACACCCTTGAACAGGACGGCGGCAAGTCCGAAGAGCCGGCTAGGGTGCATTTATATTCCGCACGGGGCCACCATGGATCACTGGACACCCGCGACAGAGGGCGCCAACTTCGAGTTTTCCGAAATCCTCAAGCCGTTGGAGCCGTTTCGAGATCATGTCTGTGTGGTGACCGGACTCGCTCATCCCCAGGCGGGTCCCACCGACGGCGAAGACAGCGGTGGGGCTCTCGACCATAACCGCGCTGTCGCCGTATTCCTGACTGCCGCTCATCCCAAAAAAGGGGCGCAATCCCAGGTTGGCGTCTCGGTGGATCAGCTTGTCGCGGAGAAAATCGGCCAGGAGACACCGTTGCCTTCGATTGAGCTCACGATCGAGGAATCGACCTTGAACAGTGATGCGGGTTTCAGTGGCGCATACAGAAACACCATTGCATGGAAGTCGGCCACCGTACCGCTTCCCATGGAGAACAGTCCGCAGGTGGTCTTCGAACGCCTGTTTGGTGACGGCAGCAACGATGCCCAACGGAAGGCGAGAAGGCAACAATCCATCAGCCTTCTCGATTCAGTGCTGAATCAAGTAGGTTCTCTTCAGAAAGAACTTCCCGCCGCCGACCGCACCAGGGTGTCCCAGTACCTGGAAGAAGTTCGGGAGATCGAGCGGCGAATTCAGAAAGCCGAGAAGCAGACGAAGTCGGATGTAGCGCTGCCGGAGGCTCCGGTGGGCATACCGGACGACTTCGAAGAGCATTTGAAATTGATGTGGGACCTGCAGGTACTGGCCTATCAGGCTGAGGTCACCCGCGTCTCCACCTTGCTGTATTCGCACGAGACCAGCGGCACCGTGTATCCGAAGAGCGGAATTCGCGAAGGATTTCACAACGCCTCGCACCACTCGAACAATCGCAAGAACATGGATCAGTTTGCCGTTCTTAACCGTTACCACGTGAACACGCTGACCTATTTCTTCGACAAGCTGAAAGCTACGCCCGACGGCGACGGAACACTGTTAGACCATTCACTCATCCTCTACGGCAGCACCCTGAGCGACGGTAACGAGCACAATCACGATCCGCTCCCGGTCCTGTTGGTTGGAGGCGCCTCCGGTCAGTTGAAGGGAGGCCGCCACCTCAAGTTTGCGCCGCACACTCCGATGTCGAATTTGCTTTTGGCCATGCTGGACAAGCTCGGCATTCGACAGGACAAGTTCGGGGATAGTACGGGCCGGCTGGAGATCTGAAAGAAACACAAGGCACAAAGAAAATGACAAGTGACAATTGACTATTGACCATTGATAAAGCTTTATCAATGGTCAACAGTCAATTGTCACTTGTCATTTTCTTTGTGTTTCTACCGAACCAACTCGTACCTCACAACCTGCCGCTGGATCAGCCCGGTGTCATTGGTCCTCACGGAGACGGATTGGATGACATCAAGCGCTGAGGCCAGGCTGCCGACGTTCTCAGAAAAAAAGCTGGAATAGCGGGCCTGATCCGAAAGATCCAGCATACGCATCAGCTTCAGGTAGGGCGATAATTCGGCCCTGTGAGAATACCGTGCAAGGTAAGTGCTCGGCTGGGGCTGCGGTGTCGCAGAGGTCGAACGATTCAGTGCGGAGCCCAGCAGCGAAGGCGTTCTTGCGATCCACAAGTTTTGTCCGTTGATGTATATCGTCAGGGGGACGAGCCCATCCCACTGTGCGAGCGTGTAACTACCGGCCGTGACGTTCTTCCATTGCAAACCGATGTTCCCCACGGTCTGATAAGACGCAACTGCCGACGCAAGCGCCGAGCGAGTCTCGGCGGCATTCCAGGATGAAGCCGCGCGCAACGCAACAACAGCGTCGCTGCCGACAAACGTCGGGTCATTCATCGGAACACTGGATTCCAGATGCAACACGGCCTGGAGGCCAGCGGATTCCAGAAGGCCTTTCAGCGGATTCAAATCCAGTGCACCTGCCAGCGATGCTTTCGGAGCTTCATCAATTCGCGTGCCGAGGTCTCTTTCTGAACCCACGGTCTCATCGGAATTCGCTCCCGGCGCATATTGCCGCGTCACCGATATCGCCGGTCCGGGGGCGAAGAATTTCTGGTGAATCAGGTCCATGGCAAGGTCGACCGAGGTCGTATCCCAAAGCCGGAAAAGCCCGACTCCATCCGGAACGTATCGTTGAAGCTCGATCGTCGCCGAGTCATGCGCTGCGATCGGCACTTCTGCAGAACGAAGCAGCACGCGGTTCTCTTCAAGCGCATCCGCCTTGCGAGTGACCTGCGCCAGCACGGCATAGTAATTCCGGAGTTCGCCGATATTTCTCTGGATCCAATATGAACGGAAGTGTGGAGTTTTGATGACATTGGGCAAGTCCATAACCAGACGAAGCGCCGCGGGGCCGGCCACGTCAGCCGGCACCGCGCGAACCGCGTCCTGATACCAGGACTCCTGACTGAGTGATCGTCCAGCCCCGCTTCCCCGAATCAGTTCGAGCGCTGAAGACAGCAAGGCCTCGCGTGTGCTGACCACGACGTAGTCACCGGCAATGGCGAAAGCGGCTGTGCGATCTCCAGCCTGGCGGGTGAAATAGGGCAGGCCTGCGGCGTCGCGCGTTTGATAGCCGGAGCGCACGCGGGTCAAAACATTCTGGCCCAACTGCGCGGACGGCAATCGCGATATGTACAGAAATTCCAGGCGGCCGATGTCATAAAGCGCGAGTCCGCTCTCCGTGCCTGCAATGGTTTCCAGTTGATTGAGGTCGGGTTCAAAGCCCGCCGCACTCGAGAATTCTCCGTAAGCGTCTTTCAGTTTCAAGGCCAGGCGCGTGGTCAGGAAGTCTTCATGGTTCTTGCTCGCGATCCACTTCGATTTCACCGCAGAGCGATTCCAGTCGCGCAACTGCGTGGCGAAGTCGGCGGATTCCAGGTACAGCAAAGCGCCCCCGGGCATCCATTCCGAGAGAGGCCGCCGTGCCGGCGACACCTGCGCCATCGCCCAAAGTCCAGCTACAGTTCCGACGCAAATCACCAGGAGTGCCGCCTTCCAGTAGCGGACTGCTGTGGGGCGGCGGTATTCCCCTCCTGGTACAGGAGGGGTGGCTGCGCCGTCAAGAAAAAGTTCCCGTTCCGAAGTGGCGCAGACGGGGTGGTCATTCTCGGACATTGTTTCAAGACTGACCACCCCGTCCGCGCCTTTCAATGGAGGCTTCGCAGCATTTTCTTGATGGCGCGTCCACCCCTCCTTTCCAAGGAGGGGAGCACCCTCTTCCTGCCGCCTTTTACTTATCCTGTCCTTCTTCATGGGAGCCTCCGCCTGACAGGGTTGGGCTGATCGACATCCGCGCGGATTACAGGCCGGCGGCGCTCGTTCTCGACCATCCGATCGTTGGTGTCCTGTGCCTGCTTCTGCCGCTGTTCGAGAACTCGTTTGCGCGCGGCGTCTTTTGCCTGAGAAGCAGCGATGCGAAAGTACTGAGCGGCGTCCGCGGG
>QHXD01000219.1 GCA_003223895.1 Acidobacteriota bacterium | reverse complement strand
ATCGACACGAACAAACTCGGCGTGACGGGTGGCAGCGGCGGCGGCCTCCTGACTAACTGGACCATCGGCCAGACGACCCGCTTCGCTGCAGCCGTGTCTCAGCGTGACATTGCAAACTGGGCCGACTGGTGGTACTCGGCCGACTTCACGCTGTTTCAACCGAACTGGTTCAAGGCCCCGCCGTTTGAAGACCCTGAAGACTACAAAGCGCGATCTCCTATCACTTACATCAAAAATGTAAAGACGCCGCTAATGGTCATTCTTGGCGAGTCAGACTATCGCACACCGCCAGGCGCCGGTGGAGAGGAGATGTTCCGCGCCCTCAAATTCCGAAAGATACCAACAGTTATGGTGCGGTTTCCCAATGAGTCGCATGAGCTGTCGCGACTGTCTATGACCGCCGGTATTTCGTTGATTTCAGGAAAGACCGGCGCTCATAGAGCGCCGCTACAGTTGCTCGATCCGAGTTTTTCCGCAACCTGTTAACGATCAAATTTGACTTGACGAGATATTACCGGGTCGCACATAAGTCTCTGTGTCTAAATTGAGTGAGGAGTAAGTTCAATGACGGTAGCACGCACAGTCAGGATCGGGCTATTTGCCCTGTTGATTGCAATGGGGTCGCTCGGAGGCGACGCAATTGCGCAGCGCGGCAGGGGCGGGGCGGCGAATGCACAGCAAAACCGCTCTGCGGGACCGCCGGCAGGAGTGACGCCGCTTCCGGTCGACCTGTTTAGCAGCAAGAACTTTTATCTCGATAAGCAATACTGGTTCGACAAGCGATACTTCAGGTGCAACACACCGCGCGCGCTGACCGATATGGTCAGAGACCAGCGGTTTGGTGCATGGGGCGATTGCAACCTGGACCGGGACATTTCCAAGATCGTCAGCCCTTACTCATACAAGACTGCTGAGGAACACTACAACGCGCTGCTGGCCGAGGCGAAGAAGGCAGGCGGCCCCACGATTCACACACGCCAGACGCTGCCGAACTGGGATGGCCGTTATCGCCGCCTGGCGCCACAGGAACAGTGGGTGTGGGGCAGGAACCTCCAGACTCCCACCATGCTTTCGCTCCTGACTCCGGAGTATCAGAGACGCATGGTGCAGCAGAACTACCACGAGGTTGTTAACAACTCGCCTCAGTGGATGGCCGCGTTCTGTTATCCCGAGGGAATGATGCGGTGGTGGGCTGAAGCTTCCCTGGGCGGGGACATCGAGGTGATGATGACGCCGCACCAGGTGCAGTTCCTGTCCGGCATTGCGGACAACTTCCTGCGCCAGGTTCTGATCGGCCGTAAGCACGTCCAGCAGGTTCCGCTGTGGTACGGCGAGACGGTTGGATTCTGGAACGGAAACACGCTGGTCGCCTGGACCGCCAATGTTCAAGGATGGACGCTGTCACATTCCATGTTCGAGTACAGCAGCAAGCTGGAAATCATCGAAGTCTTCAAGCCAAGCGCCGATGGCAAAGTGATTACCGTGGAATCGACATTCTATGACCCCGAAGCCTTCATTCGCCCGCTCCAAACCATCACGCCGTGGGAGTACCGCACCGGCCTTGACGATCCAGCCGCCAGGTTCATGTTCGTCGAATGCAGGGTCCAGAGCACGATCGTAAATGGCCCCGACGGCAAGCCGACCCAGCTCATCCCCGGCGATCCCGGTTATATCGATTACTTCGGCAGACCGTGGGCCGAGAACTGGGAAGAGCATTTTGAAAAAGGCTGGAAAAAGCCTGATCAATGATTTCGAGGTTCGGAGACAATGAGACAAGACAACAGGAGGAAATTGTGAGGCAAGTAATCGGAAAACTCTGGCTGGTTGGGGGAATGCTTGGAATCATATTACTGGGTATCATGGCCCCGCCGGCTCTGTCCCACCACTCGTTCGCGATGTACGACCAGACGGTCACGAAAGTGATGACCGGGAAGCTCACGCGGTATATCCCCGGCGCCAATCACGCTCAGCTTATTTTCCACGTGCTGGATAACGACGGAAACCCGGTGATGAAGAATGGAAAACCCCTCCAGTGGGGCGTGGAAACCGGGTCAGCCATCGCGATGGCGCGTAATGGAGTTTCGCCGGCTACATTCCCGGAAGGCACGATATTCACAGTGGAGCTCTATCCGCTGCGCGACGGCCGGGACTTTGGGGCGATGGCGGGACTGCTGATCAACTGCGGAACCACGATGCCCAAAGGCGGTTGCACGAGGGAAACGGGAAAGGTCCTTACCGATCGGACCTTCAGCGCGCGGTAATTCTCCCCATCTCGTCGCCACCTCGGCAGGAGGGGACGGACGATGGAAACTTTTGTCAGTGACGTCCGGGCCAGCGTCCGGACGCTCATGAAGAAGCCGGGTTTCACGCTCGTAGTGGTGTTAATGCTGGCGTTCGGCATCGCCGCCAACACGGCCATCTTCAGCGTGGTGAACGGCGTTCTGTTGCGTGCGCTGCCTTACCGGCAGGATGACCGCATTATCACCGTCTGGCAAAGCGCCCCCAAACGCGGCGTCGAGCGCGAGGAGACTTCGCCCGCTGATTTTTTCGATTGGAGCGAGCAGAGCCAGTCCTTCGAAGAGCTCGGCATGGCCGAACCGTGGGGCCATCTCCTGATCGGTGACGGAGAACCCGAAGCGATTCGCTCCTGGGTTGTCTCGCCAGGCTTCTTCGAGGCCCTGGGCGCGCCGCCGCTCCTGGGCCGTACCTTCCTGCCGGAGGAATATCAGCAGGGCGCCGGTCCGGTCGTGGTTCTGGGCTACAACTGGTGGCAACAGCACTTCGGCGGTGACCGGAACCTGATTGGACAGAAGCTGACGCTCAACAATCAGGCGACGACCGTGGTAGGCATTATGCCCCCGGAGTTTGAATATCCGCCCGGCCGCGAGGTGTGGGCCCCGCGTCCACGACGCGAAAACGACCCACAGAATCGTGGCAGGACATTCATCTGGGTTGTGGGGCGATTGAAACCTGGGCGCGCGGCTGAGCAAGCGCAAAAAGAAATGAGTGCCATCGGCGCGCGGCTCGCTGAGCAGTATCCTCAAACCAACGCTGGTATAGGCGTCACCCTCGTGCCATTGCGGCAAATTCTCTTTGGGGAAGTGCGCCCGGCCTTGCTTGTGTTGTTCGGAGCGGTTGGGTTGGTCCTCTTGATTGCCTGCGCCAACGTTGCCAACTTGTTCCTCGCCCGCGCCGCCGAGAGGCAACGCGAGTTTGCGATCCGCGGCACGCTCGGAGCCAGCCGCAGCCGGATTGTGCGCCAATTGATGACCGAAAGTCTGGTGCTGGCAGCCCTGGGCGGCGCTGCCGGCGTGCTTCTGTCGGGCTGGCTGATTCGTTTGATTGTCGCGCTGAGCGCCAACAATCTGCCGCGCCTGGGGCAGATCAATCTCAATTCGAGTGTGCTGCTGTTCGCGGTGAGCATTTCGTTACTGACGGCGCTGCTATTCGGCTTGGCTCCGGCGCTTCAGAATGCCCGGATCAACTTGCAGGACGTGCTCAAAGAGAGCACCCACACGACAACTGCAGGGAACACGCGACAACACTTTCGTCGCGCCCTGGTTGTTACCCAGGTCGCTGTCGCGTTTGTGTTGCTCGTCGGCGCAGGCTTGCTCGCGCGCAGTTTTGCGGCACTGCTTGAAGTAGACCCGGGCTTTGCCGCGAACAAAGCGCTCACGCTGGAAGTCCAATTGGCCCGGCGCACGCCGGAGCAGCGGGCTGCATTTCTCGATCAGACGCTGGAGAAGCTTGCCGCGATGCCCGGCGTCGCAGGGGCAGGCGCGGCGTCTGCGCTGCCGTTTCACGACAATCAAGTGGCTCAGCCGACGACGATCAAAATTGAAGGCCGTCCTTCCGTAGCGCCCGAAGGAGATGCGACGGCGAATTTGATTTCAGTGACCCCGGACTACTTTCACGCCCTGGGCGTGCCGCTGCTTGGCGGTCGTCTGCTCACCAGGTTTGATACGAAGGACGTGCCGGTTGTTGTCATCAACCACACGATGGCTCTTCGCTACTGGCCGTCCGAAGACCCGATCGGGAAAAAGATTTCATTTCGGTCCTTTGGCGGCAGCTTTACGACTGAAATTGTCGGCGTCGTCGGTGACACGCGCACCGCAGGCCTGGAGATCGAGCCTGCGCCGGAGATCTTCGTATCGCACGCCAGCGCGATCGGCTATCCCAATTCCATGACCTACTTCGTGCGCACGACGACGGATCCGCTCCGCTTGCTGCCTGCGGTCAAAGAGAAGATCCGTGAGGCCAATAAGGACCAGGCCTTTTCCGGCACTGCGACCATTGATCAACTGGTCGAAAGGTCGCTGAGCCGCCGGCGATTCAATCTCCTGCTGCTCGCTTCATTCGCTGTGCTGGCACTGATATTGGCAGGCGTGGGTCTGTACGGGCTGATCAGTTTTATGACATCGCAGCGCACGCACGAAATCGGCATCCGCATGGCTTTTGGCGCCGACCCGCGCGATGTCCTGAAGCTGATTATCGGCGAAGGAATGACGTTGACCCTGGCCGGCGTCGCGATTGGCCTGCTGGCTTCGCTTGCCTTGACACGGCTGATGGAAAGCCTGCTCTTCGGTATCAGCGCCACGGATCCGGTGACGTTTGTTGTGATTGCGTTCGTGCTGGGCGCGGTCCCCTTCTTAGCTTGCTACATACCGGCGCGACGGGCGACGAAGGTCGATCCTATGGTGTCGTTGCGGCACGAATGAAGACGCTTTTGCAGGATATTGTCGCGCTTCTCGCAATCATAAATCCCCTCGGCGCGATCCCCGCGTTCTTCACGATTACCGAGCGCATGGAGTCGGAGCCCAGATTCTTCTCTCCGGTCTGCACAGTTTTACGCCCGGTCCCTGAGCGCCGATAGAGGAATGACGATTCCCACCGTGTTGGCGTCATACTCTCTTAACGGAACTGGCATGGGATTTGCACGAGGGAATACGAGGCCTCAAAATGACCTTTGCCGATGCGCCGGACGCCAACAACTCCCGATTGAAGTTCGCACTTCGTGCGCTGCGGCACCGCAATTACAGGCTCTTCTTTGCCGGTCAAAGCTTGTCGATGATCGGGACCTGGATGACCCAGGTTGCCACCAGCTGGCTCGTCTACCGGCTCACCAATTCACCGTTCCTGCTGGGACTGGTCGGCTTTTCGGGCCAGATTCCGGCGCTTGTACTAACGCCGTTTGCCGGCGTTTGGGTGGACCGCTGGAATCGTCATCGGGTGCTGAAGGTCACGCAGTTCCTGTCCATGCTCGAATCGTTCGCGCTGGCAGCGCTCGCGCTGACTAACCGTATCAATATCTGGCAGATTGTGGGCCTGACGATGTTTCAAGGCGTCGTGAATGCCATCGATATGCCGGCACGCCAGAGCTTTGTCGTGGAAATGATCGAGGATCGGGCGGACCTCCCCAGCGCGATCGCGTTGAACTCCTCGATGGTCAATAGCGCACGACTTATCGGGCCTTCGATCGCCGGAATGATCATCGCCGTTGCCGGCGAAGGCTATTGTTTTCTCATCGACGGATTCAGCTATCTGGCCGTGATCGCTTCTCTTCTCTTGATGCGAACGCCGGCGTCGCCTCGGCGCGTGCGGCAGAATGTTCTGGCGGGACTGAAGGAGGGATGGAGCTACATCACCGGTTTTGTTCCGCTGCGCTCTATCCTGGCGCTGGTTGCGTTCGTGAGTCTTACCGGGTTTCCTTACTCGGTTCTTCTTCCCGTCTTCGCGAGCAGCGTGCTGCACGGCGGCCCGCACACCCTGGGTTTTCTGACGGGGGCCGCCGGAGTGGGCGCGCTTGCCAGTGCATTGACGCTCGCGATGAGAAAGACGATCGTCGGGCTGGGAAAAATGATCAATATCCTGGTGTTCACGTTCGGCGCCAGTCTTATCCTGTTTGGGTTCTCAGGTACGGCATGGCTTTCGTTTCTATTGATGGTTCCTGTTGGCTTTTCGATGATGGGACTGCTGGCGGCGTGCAATACGATCATGCAGACGATCGTTGAGGAAGATAAACGCGGCCGGGTGATGAGTTTTTACACGCTGTCGTTTACAGGAGTAATGCCGCTCGGAACGCTGATCGCAGGAACCCTGGCGTCGCGCATCGGCGCCCCGATGACCGTTGTCACCGGCGGTGCGCTCTGCATTGCCGCCGGACTCTGGTTATCCACTCGTATGCCTGAAATTCGCCGTATCATTCGGCCGATTTATGTCGAGCTTGGAATCCTGCCCGAAGTCGCGACCGGCATCCAGGCGGCGTCCGCGCTGCAGACGCCCCCCGAAATCGTGGATTGAACGCGGGCCAGGGTGGTTTAAACACAAAGACACAAAGGGCACAAAGACACAAAGAAGGCCGCATAAAACAATTCTTGATGGCGGCCTTCTTCGTGTCTTTGTGCCCTTTGTGTCTTTGTGTTTAAACCACCCTGGCCCGCCTGTTGTGACGGAATGATCTTTGAGCGCGGCGACCACCACCTCGAGGCTTTTTTTGGATTCGGGCTTTGAATTTGCGCGAACGCCCGCCTCGACTTCATCCCGCACCAGATCGGGCATCGCTTCCGTAAGCCCCCCGCCCAAAACGATCATCTCAGGATTCAGGAAATCAACAAGGTTCGAAAGCGCGATCCCCAGCGTGTGACAGCGGTTCCGCACGAGTTTATCGATTTCGTCGTCCCCTTGCGCTATCGCCTTTGCCAGCGAGCCGCTGCTGACGTTTGTAATATCGGTCCCGACAGACTTCAACAGGTGAGGCGCCCGG
>QHXD01000218.1:6038-13416 GCA_003223895.1 Acidobacteriota bacterium | reverse complement strand
TCGAATTGAGCAACAGCCTCTTACGCCCGGGGCTACAGTCTGTCGCCGCTTCGCGGCTAAGAACTCGTTACGACCATTTACAGATGCAGAAGTCTTCTTGCGTTTCCTCTCAAGATTCGGTCCAGATCCGCGGCCGGAAGGTTTAACTGTTCCACGAACGAGTTCGGATATTCGATATCTCTTGCGGCGAACAGATCCGTGCCGATCACGATACGGTCCGTTCCGACCTCGCTGATGAGAAAGCGCAACGCTTCCGGATAGTAATTCAGGTAGTCGTAATGGAATCGACGAATGTATTCCTTGAATGGGCGTGCGAGCTTCACCTGGACCGTGCCCATCTTGTAAAGACCATGCTCGATTCGCGCGAAAATGAACGGGAACGCACCGCCGCCATGGGGCAATACAATATCGAGTCTCGGAAATTTGTCCAGCGTGCCGGTCGTGATGAACTTCGCCGCGGTGGTGGCATGTTCGAACGTAAAGCCAAGCCAGTTGGTGAGACTGGGCGGCCCGACGAGCCTCTTGCTGTAAAAGTTCGCCTCGCCATCGAGCGGATGGAACAGAAGCGGATAACCCAATTCCTGACATCGCGCGAAGATCGGCTCGAAGGCAGGTTCGAATAAGTAGTCGCGCTGCTCCATGGAGTTCGGCAGATGCACCGCCCGCATGCCCGGCTTGCCGGCGACGCGGTTCACTTCCTTCAATGCCATCACGGGGTCTTTAACGGGAGTCGCAATCCCCGCGACAAAACGGTCCGGAAAGGCCGTGTGCGCTTCAATTGCGGCATCATTGACGATTTGCGCGAGGCGAGCGCCCTGCTCCGGAGTGGCCCACTGCCAGGGCATGCCCCCGGACAGAGTCAAGACATGCATCTGGATTCCGTGCTCGTCCATCCACTTGCGCCGCTTATCGAGATCGAAATCCAGCGGATTGGGATTGGCCGGCGCAGGCCGTCCCATTTCTACCTGAGCCTTGATGTAGGCCTCCGGAGTCCAGTGCGTATGCATGTCGATCGAGATTGGCCGAACGGATGCAGGGTTCGCTGGACGCGCGCCCTGTGCGAAGAACGCGGCGGCGCCTCCGCTAAGCTTGAGAAAGTCGCGGCGGCCGAGTGTCGAATACGGCTTCATTATTTGAATACCCTCCTTCGTTCTAAATCAGAAATCGGGTTTTGCGGCTTCCGGGATTGGAAAAAGGTTCTGATTGAAATAATCAAAGTTCTTCTCGGCGCAAACCGTCTCCAGCAGCGGGTTGTCCACTTTGCGCCAGCGCTGCACCATGTGCAGCGGCTCGTTGAACGTATCGGGGTCCTCGACGGTGACCATCGCTTCGAGCGCCCTGCCGTCGGCCGACAGCTTGAGGCGCTCCACGACATGCAACTTGAACGTGTGCGGCGTACGGAAATTATCAATGTAGCTGTTCTTCGTGGAGAGTCCGATCGTGTCGATAACCAGCGCGTCGCCGTTCTCGTAATGGCCGATCGATTCGCCGAACCATGACGGCTTTACGTTGTTCGAATGCTTGTCGGTCAGGTAAACGCGGCGCACCATGTGATCGCGCTGCCAGATCATCCATACCTGTTTCGGCGTCTGGATGAAATAGAAAGGCTCCGCCGGATAGAGCAATTGTCCGGGGACGCCGCCCGGATAGCACCGTGCCTGGGCCGCGAAAGGAACCGCCCTCTTGCCGCAGGATCCTTGTAGTTGCCGATTCTCAGTGTCACCTGCCCGGGCCCGGCGAGATTGCCGTGGTACGGATGGTCGGGATCATTCCTGATCGGGCCGCGGATCCCTTTCGGCGGATCCATCCAATCGGCGCCGGCTGCGAGCCATGCGAAAGTGCTGGAAGCGAGCTCGGGTATCTTATCTTTCGCCGGGGCTTGCGCGAACGCCAGAGTATTCATGGCCCACACAGCGATGCCCACGCAAAATATGGAACCGGATTTCAACATTGGAATGTTCCCTCCTATGGCCGGCGGACTCCTCGTACCGAGGAAATGTCGCGATGTTCCTCACCGCAGAGATAGTCGTCGATTCGCACGTCATTGCGCTGGTTGTAGACGAAGCGCGCCTGCCAATCCCGCGTGTAATAGTCCGGGTCGTGTATGGTGATGACGATCTCGAGCTGCGCCGGGCTGATTTTGCGGATGCGTTCGAGCGTGCGCATCTGGTCGGTTTGCGGCGCGCCCGTGGCGTCAACAAAGGTCTTTTCATTGAAACCGGCCGTCTCGACGACCAGCGTATCGCCCTCGAAACGGCCCACGGAATGGCCGTTATAGAACGGAAAGGAGATCAACTCCTTTTCTCCGGGCATCGGCTTGTCCATCCTGATCACACGGACCTGGTGATTGAGTTCGTAAATGATCGTGACATTGCCGGGCGGCCCCTGGATGATTTCGAACGGATAAGGCGTGGCCAGCACGCGGGGCAACCCATCCGGCACGCAGTACTTGCGGGCAGCATCCGTAATCGAGCCGTCTTTCAAGCCCGCAATGTTCTTGTCGTAGGCCGCCCTCCCCGCCGCGGTCAGCGGCAGCTCGCCTCCACCGACGATCTGGATTTTGGCGTTGTATTCCGTCGCCCAATAGATTCCTAAAAGATCAGGCTTTGCCTGTGCTCCCCGGGCCGACCCGGATGGAAAGGATGCCGCGAGCAGAACCGCCAGGACCGGGCCGGCAAAAACACCGACGCGAAGATCTTCCATCAAGCTCCTCCCAGCCGTTGCTTACAGATTATTAAGCTGAGTAATCCTACCGAGCTTGGCAGGCCATGACACGAAAAAAAGAACGTCTATGGGCGTGCGCGGAACCCGCAGGCGTTCTGTATCCCTTCAAAATCTTGCCAGTCCAGCAGGGCTGTGAGATGCTCGTTGGCTAATAAACCGAATTAGGGCCGGAGAAACACCTGGAGGCGCCAATGAAATTCAACGTACTCGTCCTTGCGAGTATCGCGATTGCCGCGTTTGCGATCCCTGCTGTCGCGCATCATTCCTTTGCTATGTTCGATGCCAGCAAGACGATCACCTTGCAAGGCAACATCAAGGAATTCCACTGGACGAATCCTCATAGCTGGATTTTCCTGAATGTTGCCGATCCCGAAGGCCCGTCGAAGGAATGGGCGATCGAGCTTGGCTCTCCCAGCGGTTTAGTTCGGCAGGGGTGGGTTCCAAAGACCCTGACACCCGGAATGAACGTGAAGATTGTCATTCGTCCGCTGAAGGACGGAAAGCCTGGCGGCCAATTCCTGGCGGTAACGCTTCCGGACGGAACTCAGTTGGGCGATCCGAGTACCAGCGGCCCGCGCCGCGGCGGCGAACGCATCGACTAAACGGAAAATCTGGAGGAAAATGCTGTGAAGCACAAAGGGCCGTCAGTTTTCACGATCGTTTTGGCCTGCAGTGTTCTGTTCTCGACCATGGCATTCGCACAACTGGGAGAACCCGCCAATGACCTGGGCGTCAGGCTGGGTCACGTCCACTTGACGGTGAAGGACGTCGATGCTCATAAACGGTTCTGGACCGAAATGCTGGGAGGCACCCTCGTCAAGAACGGCCCCCTCACGATGATTCAGTTCCCCGGCCTGTACGTGTTGTTGCAGCAAGGCCAGTCCACCGCTCCGCCGGCGGGTTCCATAGTCGACCACTTCGGGTTCGTTCTGAAGGACATTAATGCTGCACGCGCCCGGTGGAAAGCCGCCAATGTCAACTACACGATTGGCGCCACCAATCCAAACCAGGGATACGTCGAGGCTCCGGACGGAATCCGCGTGGAGGTGTTTGGCGATCCGTCCTTGCCCGGTCCGATCGGAATGGACCACATTCACATGCTTCTTCCCACAACGGACATTCCGGCCATTCAGGCCTGGTACGACAAAGTCCTCGGCGGTCTGCCCGGCAAGCGCAAGACAGTCGCGAGAGGCGGAGTGACGGACTGCGTCTATTTCCACCGCTTCAATGTCTCGTTCTCGCCAAGTGATACAAAGCGAGAGCCCACGAAAGGCCGCTCGCTCGACCACATCGGCTTCGAGGTGAAGAACCTCGACGAGTTTGCCAAAAAGCTCGAGGCATCGGGCATCAAGCTCGACTCCCCTCCGCGGCAGATTCCGAACTCGAGAATGAAAGTCGCTTTTCTCACCGATCCCTGGGGAACGTACATCGAGCTCAGCGAGAACCTGGCCCCGGCCGGAAGTTAGAAACGAATCGAAAAATGGGAACGCGGGCTAAAGCCCGCGACTACATTTGGGCGAACATGGTTCCCAAAAAATGTAGTCGCGGGCTTTAGCCCGCGTTCCGATCCTCATCCCGCGATCAGATTGCTCGCGTCCAGTTTCTCGAGCGGCTGACGGCGTCTCGCCAGCGCGCCATCAACCCGGCAGCCACGGAGCGTTCCATACGCGGCTCGAAGCGGCGCTCGAGCTTCCAGTGCGCGGCGATCTCATCGCGCGATCTCCACAAGTTGACGGCGAGTCCCGCGAGATAGGCGGCGCCGAGGGCCGTCGTTTCGAGCGCTCGCGGCCGCAACACGGGCATCAACTCGGTAAGCCGCTCGCCCTCATCCTTCTGCATCGCCTCGAGCAGCTCGGCGCTCTGGAACGCGATTGCCTCCAGCGCGGCACGAGCAATGTGGGCGGGCGAAGTACCCCGAGTCAAGCCGACGATCGCGCCGCGAGCGTGAGGATCCCAGTAGGGCGCGCCCAGCCCCGTGAAAGCCGGTACGAAATAAACGCCGCCGGCATCAGGCACACTCGCCGCAAGTTTTTCCACTTCATTAGAGGAAGAGAAAAACTTCAATTCGTCTCTCAGCCATTGCACCACGGCGCCGCCGGCGAACACGCTGCCCTCCAGTGCGAATTCCCTGCCGGTCGTCTGAGCGCATGACGTCGTCACAAGGCCGTTCTCGGATCGCACCGCGCGGTCTCCAGTATGAAGCAGCAGGAAGCAACCGGTACCGTAGGTATTCTTCGCCATGCGGGGCTTGTGGCAGGCCTGCCCGAACAGCGCCGCCTGCTGATCGCCCGCGACGCCGCCGATCACGAACGGCTCGCCAAGGATACCCGCGGATAGCATGCCGAAGGCGTGCGCCGAGGGATATACGTCCGGAAGCAAGGCACGTGGCACACCCAGCATGTTCAGTAACTCCGGATCCCATTCTCCCGTGTGGATGTTGTACAGCATTGTGCGCGAAGCATTCGAGGGGTCGGTGGCGTGCGTGCGATTGCCGGTGAGATGCCAGATGAGCCAGGTATCGACGGTACCGAAAGCGAGTTCACCGCGCTCGGCGCGTGCTCGCGCGTCCGGGACGTGATCCAGCAGCCAGGCGATCTTCGTGCCGCTGAAATACGGGTCGATAACCAGGCCCGTGCGCTCGCGCACCAGGCTCTCGGCGCCGGCCTCCCGCAGCCTTTCGCAGAGCGGCGCGGTGCGACGGTCCTGCCAGACAATCGCGTTGTACAGCGGCTCGCCGGTTTGCCGATCCCAGACGATGGTGGTTTCGCGCTGGTTGGCGATGCCCACAGCCGTCAGGTCCTTTGGCCTGATGCCGGCGCGGCCCACCGCCTCACGCGCGACTTCGCACTGCGTGGCGAGGATCTCCTTCGGGTCATGCTCTACCCAGCCGGGCTGCGGATAGATCTGCCGGAACTCACGCTGGGACACCTGCGCGGCATTGCCCTCTTCGTCGAAGAGAATCGCGCGTGAGCTGGTCGTACCCTGATCGAGAGCGAGAACATACCGCACGAAAAATTATATGCATGCGCGTGGACGGCGCGTTGAATGAATCTTTGATTGGAACTGTTCGAAAAACGATAGGCTTCACAAAACTCGGAAACAGCCGAACAAAGTAGACGGCTGAAAGGGAGGTTTTGCATGAGCCCTGCGGCGTACTCAGAGGCGCAGCAGGTCGCTCCATATCAGAACACGTATTTCAGCGCCATCTGCATGATCCGGGGATCGTCCGCGGTGAGAATCCGGCCAAAGGTGGAGTTGGACAGCGTGAGGTTTGGCGTGCCCGGGTTCAAATGGTTCGGCACGTTGAACGCCTCGGCCCGGAACTCCACCGACTGGCCTTCCCGAATTCGGAACGCCCGCGTGAGGCCCATGTCGATGCGTACACTCCCGGGACCAAGAATGTTGTTCCGGCCGAGATTTCCGTAGGCGCCGTTGGCCGGGCGGGCGAAAGCGGCCGGGTTGAGGTACTGGTCCACCGTTTTGTTAGGAACATAAGGATCCGGAAGAACCTGATCCGCGCGGCGGTCGGATACGATTCCGGTCTGCGAAGTGTCGAAGCCGGACAGGACTGTCATTTCAGGACCCGATAGGATCCGGACGATGCCCGAAATCTTCCACCCGGCGCCCAGCAACTTTATCGTGCGATTTGCAAACTGGGGTGTCTCATAGACGGTCGATAGATTGAAGTTCTGGCGCCGGTCCTGGTCGCAACTGCCGCGGTTGGCTTTGCGACGCTCGGCGGCGACGCCGTTGGCGACCTGGAATTGAGGGATCTCGCCAAGCGTGTCGATGCAGTGCGCCAAGGTGTAGTTTGCTTGCACGCTGATGCCTTTGGCGCGACGCCGCTGCACCTGCAACCACAACGCATTGTAGTTGCGCGTTCCGCCATCATTCGCCAAATCGATCTGGGCGTAGTACGTGCCCTGGCCCGGGTTCTTGAGAGAAAGCTGCCGGCGTTGGGACGTATTGGAAGTTGATGAGCAAGGACTGAACGTCGTCCCGTTGATGACGCAACTGCCGCCGGGAATGTAAACAGCGGGGTTCGCTTCCGACGCGACCATGAAGTGGATCAGGCTGCTGCCGATGTAATTCCCGGCCACTAGCCAGTCTGTCCCAATTTGCCTCTGGATACTGAGATTCCACTGATTGGAGTAGGGCATCTTAAAATCCATCGGAACCGGGTTGTACCCGCTGGACGGCGGGAACGGAATATTCGCGTTGAGGAATAATGGGAGCGGATTTCCGCCGGGATAGCCTAACCACGGATCTCCAAAACCGCCTGGAGGGTTGGAGTAATTCACAATCGATCCCCAGGGCGGCTGATCCCTGTATCCGCCATACTGGTAGAAGTGCGGGTAATCCGTGAAGATGCCATATGCGGATCGAATTACCATCTTGCCGTCGCCACGCGGATCCCATGCCAATCCGAACCGCGGCGCAAACCGCAGCGTGTGATTCGGACCGATGCCGGCGCCTTCCGGAACTCCGGGATCTCCGGGAAACAGGAGTCCAGCCGGGGCGTTTTTATACACCGTGCTCCGAAGCCCCTTGTCGAACCAGTCCTGATTGAAATACAGCACGCGCTTCTCCTTGTCGTACGGGGCGCGGTACGGCTCCCAACGCAGGCCCGCGTTCAACGTCAACTTCGACGTCG
>QHXD01000218.1:0-6022 GCA_003223895.1 Acidobacteriota bacterium | reverse complement strand
TAGTAGTTCTGGCGGAAATAGAACGCGTTCGGCAAGCCTTGGTTAAACTGCGAGGGCAGTCCGAGGAGAAAATCACCCAACCCCAATCCTGTAAAAATCAGGTCGAAAGCGTAGTTGGGCGTGGCATGGGAGGTCGCCTTCACATTCATCCTTCTGTTGATAAAGTCGGCTCCGAATCCGATTTGGTGCGCGCCCTTCACCACACTCACGTCCTCGCTAAATTGAAATACCGTCGAGTTCGTGAATCCCGGCAATCCCGGGGCCGAGTGGATGGAAAATCCGTTGTTGACACTGACTTGAGGAACTTTCGCGATGTCGGGATCCTGGTAAATTCCCTTGACGCCCAGGTCGCCGAAACTTGTCAACGGGAAGCCGGTACCATCCATTGTTTTGAAACTGGTCACGCGATTGAGCGTCCCGCGGAAGGAACTGACTATGCCGGCGCCAATCAAGTAGGTATCGCCCAACACGAACGAGTGAATCCGGCGATAGTAGTTGCCTTGAGTGGATGAGAGGATGTTCCTCCCATCATAGTCGGTCGGGTTAAAGAGGTCATTCAACTGATACCGGCCGAAGAGTGAATGCTTCTGACTCCACTGATAGTCGAACTTCGACGCCACCACGTGCTCGTTGTCGTTGCTCAGGCGGCCATACCGCACTTCGCCGCACGGATCTGTGGTCGTGGGCAGGAGCTTGACCATATTCAGGGCCTGAGGAGAGAACTTCGCCGGATCGATCTTGTTACCCGCAAACGGCGCTTTCAACGTCAGCGGCGTGGCCCGGCACGCCGTGGATGAGACCGTCGTGAAGTCGCCGGCCAGCATTTGAGCCGTAGGGACAAAGGATCGGAATTCGGTCGGTTGCGAACGTTCGATCGTGCCCTGATAGCCGCCGAAGAAAAACAACTTATTCTTCAGGATCGGCCCGCCCAACACTCCGCCGAACTGGTTTCGCTTCAGGCCGTCCTTGGAAACGGCAAATGCGTTACGCGCATTGAAGACGCTGTTCCGCACAAACTCAAACAGATCGCCGTGAAATTGATTCGTGCCGGACTTTGTCACCAGGTTTACCGCGCCCGACGAGTGTTCCCCGTACTGAGCGGGCGCCGCGCTGGTCTCGATTTTAAATTCCTGCAACGCGTCCGGGAAGGGCAAGGGCAAATTCAGATTGTTGAAGGGATCGTTGTGCGTTCCGCCGTCCAGCCGATAAGTCAGACCGTTGTTCAGCCCGCCTCCCAACGAGATGGACTGCGTCGGATAATTTCGGTTCGTCGCCTGTGCGCCGCCTCCGATCGCGGCGCCCGAAAGCACGATCAACTCCGTGACCTGGCGCGCGTTGAGCGGCAGTTCCAACACCCGTTGATTATCAATGACCTGGCCGACGCTCGTAGTCCGCGTCTCCACCAGCGCCGCATTAGCTTCAACCTTGACTGTTTCGGCGACTTGTCCCACCTCCATGACGACATTCACCGTCGTATTGCTGCCGACCTGCAGAATGATCCCCGTTTGAGCATACGTCCGGAATCCCGGTAATGCCCCTTCCAGTCGATACGGACCTACCGGCAGCGTCGGCAATGTATACGAACCGGTCTCATCCGTGACCGCTGTTCGCGCCGCGCCTGTTGCGGTCTGCGTCGCAGTGACCTCGACCCCCGGCAGCACCGCGCCGGTTTGATCTGTCACTCTGCCATTAATCTGGGCCGTGGACTGCCCGAATGCGCCAGCGCACGTTAGAACGACAAACACCACCCCAAGAAAACCTTGATCTATACGTTTCATATCACCCCCGTGCGGAGGAAACGGACTCGGCTCGAAAAATCCACATTGACAACTCCTGGACTGCTTCCTGCGCACACGTAAATGCAGTTGTTCCAGATTCGGATTCGTGAGATCGCTCGATACTGCGAGCGCGAAGTCGATTGCGCAGGAGCGCCGGCAACGACCTCGAAAGAACTCCGACAAGCCGCCGGTAAAATATACGTCGGCCGCATCAAATCCTCCGTTTTTGGGACTGCCGTTGAAATTCGCGCTCAATATACGCCCAAACTGTAGAAAGGTCCACGAGCGCGGCTGAACGTAAGAACAATAAATGGCCTCGGCGAGGAACGGATCAACCGAACCGGGTTGCGGTGTGGGTTTTATGTCGACCTTGACGGTGACGCCAAGTGCGTCGGCGAGCCTTTTGACACTATCGAACCTTACTTTAATCCATTAGCTGATAGCCGGGCACAATATACTACAATCGGTTCGACTGACGATTATTTGACCATTATTTAAGGAGATCTCACATGTCACAGAGGACTCGACTTTGCTGGTGCGCCGCGCTCGCGCTTGCCACCGCCGTCTCGCTATACGCCGCCGTACCCCCGGATACCATCCAGGGCAGCGGCGGACCGATTACGATTCAGCCAATCATGCACGCGGCCGTCCAGGTCCGGTATGGCAACCAGGTGATCACCGTCGATCCGACGACGATGGGCGGCGACTATACCGCCCTGCCGAAGGCCGACATCCTCCTCGTCACCGATATTCACGGCGACCATCTCGATCCGGCAACGGTCGGGAAGGCTTCGAAGCCGAATGCCACCGTAGTGGCGCCGTCGGCCGCCGCCGCGCAGCTCAAGGGGGCGACCGTGATCGCAAACGGTGAGACGAAGACAATCAATGGCGTCTCGATCGAAGCGGTGCCGATGTACAACCTGCAGCGCGGGCCGTCCGCCGGGCAGTTGTTCCACACGAAAGGGCGCGGCAACGGTTACGTCGTGACGGTTGGCGGCAAGCGTCTGTACTTCGCGGGCGACACGGAGTGCGTCCCGGAGATGAAGGCGCTCAAGAACATCGACGTCGCGTTCATACCGATGAACCTTCCGTACACGATGCCTCCGTCCGAGGCAGCCGAGTGCGTCAAGGCGTTCAAGCCGAAGATCGCGTATCCCTACCACTACATGGGATCGGACCTGAAGCAATTCGAAGATGCGCTGAAGGGTTCTGGAGTGGAAGTCAGAGTTCGCGACTGGTACGCGAAGTAAGACTGCAACCAATTAGCCGCGAATTACGCCAATGACGCCAACGGGCGCACAAATCGATTCTTTGATGCGCCCGCTGGCGTCATTCGCGTAATTCGCGGCTAATTTCCTCGTTACCGCTGATGATGTCCTGAATCACCCCGCTGGAATTCTTTTTGTTGACTCTACGTGTTTACCAATACTAATGTATTAGTACTAACGGGACTGGAGGAGACCGGGAGGAAGAATGATGAGACCGTTTGAAACAATGACCGCGTTATCCGAGTCGAGGCCGTGGTTTTTGTCCCTCGTTCATCAGTTGGCCGAGCTCTGGCGGGAGGAAAGAAACCCGCCGGCACCGATCGAGCTCACGGCGGTACCCATCGAAGTCCCGGAAGTATGGTCGAGACACCAGGCCGGTGTGCCGCGCCTGCTGTCCGTGCTCGTCCATGCCGCCCTGGCCGCCGCACTGATGCTGTTTCCGTGGGCGCCGGCACGGAAACAAATTCCGAAGGGCGTCATCAACATTGCCCTGTACGCGCCTCAACGGCTAATACTTCCTGCGCCTGATGAATCGCGCGGCGGGGGCGGCGGCGGCAGGCATCAACCGGCCCCGCCATCGAAGGGCAAACTCCCAAGAGCAGCGGATAGGCAATTCGTGCCGCCGGACCCCGAGCCCTCGAAGGCCGTTGACCCGACGTTGATCGTGGAGCCCTCGATTGTCGCTCCGCAGCTTGCGTTGCTGCCGCAGTTGAATCTCCTGAACATCGGTGATCCTGATGGCATTCCGGGCCCGCCGTCCTCAGGTCCGGGAAATGGCAACGGCATCGGAACCGGTAACGATCACGGTATTGGCCCAGACAGGGGCCCAGGGGTAGGGCCCGGCGGGAACTTCGGATACACCAGCCCACCATTTCACATCGGCGGAGAAGTCTCGCGTCCTGTTCTGCTGACGCAGATTATTCCCGAGTACTCGGACGAGGCGCGAAAAGCGCGGTTCCAGGGAAGAGTCATTCTCGATACCATCGTCCGCGAAGACGGATCGGTTCAGGTCGTCCGCGTCGCGCGTGGAATCGGCTTCGGGCTGGATGAGAAAGCCATAGCCGCAGTCCTTCAATGGAGGTTTCAACCGGCCCGCATGAACGGCAAGCCGGTGGCCGTCGCGTTGAACGTCGAGGTCAATTTCAACCTCAGATAAGGAGCCGGAATTGAAAGCCAGGAAATCCGTACTTACCGATCAGGAGCTCGAGATCATGAAGATTGTCTGGCAGCTCGGCACGGCGACCGTGCGCGAGGTTTACGAGGAGCTGCTGAAGAGCCGCAAGATTGCTTACACGACCGTCATGACGATGATGGGGATTCTCGAGCAGAAGGGCCGGCTGACGAAAACGACGCGGGATCGAGCTTACGTGTATAGCCCGGCGGAGCCACAGGGCCTGGTGGTTGGAAACATGGTTCATGATTTTGTGAAACGCGTTTTCGATGGCTCTGCAAAACCGCTGCTGGTGCACCTGGCCGAAAAAAAGAAGATCAGTCAGAAGGAGCTTGATGAGATCAGCGATCTACTGAAGAAGCGGCGGAGGAAGTGATGATTCCCGAACTATCTCTGCAGAACTTTCTGTCCTGGGCGGCACAGGTTTCCGCCATTGCTCTCGTTGGTGCCGTTCTGCCGTCAATCTTTCGAATTCATCATCCGCGCTCGCATCTGGCCTGGTGCTACGCGCTGTTGTTGGCGTCGCTCGTGCTCCCGTTGATTCAGCCGTGGCATTATCCCGTTGTCTCCAGCGCAACCCCGTCGCATCCGGAGCCGGCGGATTCAGCGAATGTCGCCCACAGCACACCGGCGGGCCGTGCCGCGATCCCCTGGAGCCTGATTGTTGGATGGATCCTGCTTGCTGGAATCGTGGCGAGACTTTGCTGGTTCCTTGCCGGACTTTATCAGATCCGCCGCTACAGGACTGCGGCAACGCCGCTGCGGTGTCTGCCGGAACCCGTGCGATGGGCGCGAACGCTCACACATGGCGACGGCCTCTTTTGTATCTCCAGGAGCAATACAGGTCCCGTCACGTTCGGATTATTTCGTCCGGTCATTCTGCTGCCGGAATCCTTCCTCACACTGAAACCGGATGCGCAGTGTGCCATCGTGTGCCACGAACTTCTGCACGTGAGGCGAAAGGACTGGCTTATCACAGTGATTGAAGAACTGATTGGAGCCTGCCTGTGGTTCCATCCCGCGGTATGGTGGCTGCTCAGCCAGACGAAACTGGCGCGCGAACAGATCGTGGACTCTGAGGTCATCCGATTGACTGCAGCGCCCGATCCATACATCGATGTCCTGCTTGCGATGGCGGGTGCTGATCCAGACAGTTCGCTGGTACCGGCGCCGTTGTTTCTTTACAAGAGTCATCTGATCAGACGCCTGCGCTCTCTGCTGATCGATTGCCCGATCTCAACGCTGCGGCTCATGTGGTCGTATGCTTCGATGGCTGCGGTTGTGGCGGTTACGGGTTTCCTGGCATTCACGTCGTTTCCATTGATGGGCCAGCAGCAGACGCAGGAAGCAGTTCTACCTGAGACAGTTTCTTCCCGCGGCAACTTCCCGCAAACTGCTTTGCCAACGCCGATGCCGGCGGGCGGTGCCGCGATGGAAGGCGTTTTCCGAGTGGGTGGAGGCGTCACGGCGCCGAAGCTCATCACCCAGGTCGATCCCGAGTACTCGGATGCAGCCAGGGAAGCTTTAACGCAAGGGACTGTCGTCGTTCAGGCTGTAGTCCAACCCGACGGCACCATGAGCGTCGCCCGGATTTTGCGAAGCCTGAATCCCGAGCTGGATCAAAACGCCCTCCGTGCGATGCAGGAATGGCGCTTCGAGCCCGGCACGTTCAGAGGCGAGCCCGTTCCCGTCGAGATCGATGTAGAGGTCAATTTCAAACTGCGCCGATGACGGTCGCCATGGTTAGCCGCGGAGCGCCGGCAGGGCCTGTTGCTCAGATGAAATCAAGTTGGGTTTAGCACGTA
>QHXD01000908.1:4544-5593 GCA_003223895.1 Acidobacteriota bacterium | reverse complement strand
GCACTACATCGACTGGAAATTCCTTCTACCAGGCAGTAGCTCTTTTGTACCCGACTGGAAAATCTTTCCACCGACCGGTCGATCTTTTGTACCCTGCTGGAAACTCTTTCTACCAACGGGTACCTCTTTTGTACCCGACTGGAGAATCTTTCCACCGACCGGTCGATCTTTTGTACTTGACTGGAAGTAATAGTGCGCCGGACGGATGTTTTATCTATTTCTTCACGAATTTCTGCACGGCGGCGTTGACACTATCGGCGACGTAGATCTCTCCCTTCGGGCTCACCGCAATAACATGAGCCTCGCCGAATTCACCAATACCCTTTCCAGGCTTTCCGGTGGCCGCGAGAACCTTGCCATCCAAATCCATCCTCAGGACCTGGCCGGCAAACCCGTTCACCATGTAGATGTACTGGCTGCCGATATCCAGGCTGCACGGCAAGCCGGCGTACTTCAATTCCCTGATGAATTTTCCGTCCGCATCGAAGACCTGAATTCGTTGATTCTCCCGATCGGTCACCCAGAGCAATCCCTTGGCATCGATCGCTATACCGTGAGCAACGTCGAACTTGCCCGGCTCCTTTCCTTTCCCGCCCCAGGATTTGATGAACTTCCCATTCTTGTCGAACTTCAGCACACGCGGATCGCCCATGGCTCCGGGAGTGTGCCCTTGAACGACAAACAGGTCTCCAGTGCGGCCAATCGCAATATCGTTGGGCTCGTTCAAAAGCTGGGTCGACGCGTCCCACGCGCCCCGTTGTCCTTTTGTTCCGAGCGTCAATAGAACCTGTCCCTGCGGGCTGATCTTCATGACGGTGTGCGCACCGACATCAGTGGCCCAGATGTTGCCGTCCTTATCGATCTTCAATCCATGCGACCGGGTGAAAAGACCTTCGCCGAAGGAGCGAATGAACTTTCCGTTATTGTCGAACTCGTATAGAGACGGCTGTCCGCGCGTCAGCACAAACAGATGCCCTTTGGAATCGAACGCGACGCTCGCGGCAGCTCCTGCCAGAGTCGTGCCGGCGGGAAACCCGAGAGGTTCTGCA
>QHXD01000908.1:0-4471 GCA_003223895.1 Acidobacteriota bacterium | reverse complement strand
GACATGCAAGCCAACAACATTGCCAGTGCGACGGCGGCTATTTTCATAGGTTTCTCCTCGGCCTCGTTTGCCGGAAGTTTACTCGTGAGATATATTCTCCGCACACAAAAAAGGAGTTCTCATGGAACCCGTGAATCGAAGAGAGTTCTTTGCAATGGCAGCCGCGGTACCGCCTTTGTTGCAGGCGTCGCAAATCAGACCGGGAAAGATGTTTGTCTGCATGCATGAAGCGAGTTCCGCCCGCTTCGATTTCAAGCCGGCGATGGAGGGTTACGCGAAGGCTGGAATTCGAGCGGTGGAACCGGATCTCACGAAGGTCCGCGACTTCGTAATGAAGGAATCACCCGCCGTCGCGAAGCGATTGCTCGACGATCTGGGCCTGAAGGCAGTCTCCTCCAGCAACCAGCTTGGACTGCCTGAGCCGGGTGATGCGCGCGCACGGAGTCTCGAAGATCTGAAGTGGCGTGGACAACATGCGCGAAGCGGCCGAGATCGCGAAGCCTTTCGGCGTGACGCTGATGCTGGAGTTTGCCCGAACATCCAGGTTTGCGGCATGCCTGCCGACGGCTCTGAAACTGGTCCGCGAGGTCAACCACCCGAATTATCGCGTCATGATGGACACATGGCATTTCTGGGGAGGCGTCAGCAAATTCGAAGACCTGGACCTGCTGCGTGACGGAGAACTTCATCATCTTCATTTCGAGGATGTGCCGGCCGAGCCTATCCGGGAACTTCAAGCGCAGCCGAACCGTCAATTTCCTGGCGAAGGCATCGTCCCTCTGCGGCGCATCGTCGAAGTCCTGAAGCGGAAGAAATATGCGGGCGCCGCATCACTCGAAATGTTCAATCCGATGATTCAGGCGATGGACCCGTATGAAGTGGCGAAGAAAGCCAGGGCTACCATCGAGCCGCTGATCGCGTAAGAAGGCTTCTGGCTTCTGGCTTCTGGCTTCTGGCTTCTGGCTTCTGGCTTCTGGCTTCTGGCTTCTGGCTTCTGGCTTCTGGCTTCTGGCTTCTGGCTTCTGGCTTCTGGCTTCTTACCTCGCCAACGGGTCCGGCCGAATCTGGAAGTGCACGACCTTTCCCTTGGTCCCCTTTCCGCCCTCAATATGCCAGACGAAGTGCGTGCCGTAGTTCGCCCACAGTCCGCGGCCTTTCCATCCGCCGTTCGGGTCGTCGATACGCCCATCCATTCCGCGCGAGTAGAAACCGAGCGGATATGGTACGCGGAACTTGAGCCACTCTCTGGTCTGCGTGTTCAATGCCAGGAGTGAATCCGAGTTGGAGCCTGTGGCGAACGGCGTATTGGCCCCGAGTCCCGATATGTTGTGCTGATCCACCCAGTTGTAATAGTGGAAGTCGGCCGGGATTTCCGTACCTTTCAGCTTCGGACCGTCGGTCTGATAAAGCGTCCAGCCTTCTCTGCACTGGCCGCCATCTGTCTTTGCCGGACCGTCCACGTCCTTGCATTTGCGGAAATCGAAGCTGGCCAGATGGCTGCTGGCCGCCAGAGCCGTCCAGACAACGCCGTTGCTGTCGATATCGACGCCGCGCGGATCGAAGCCGGGTTCCGGTACCTTGAAGAGCAGGGTCTTGCAAGTGGCGGGAGCATTGTTGCCGCGCTCCATTCTCACGAGCATGCCCGGAAACTGTTCGGAAACTCCCCACACTGCAGTGTCAACCGGACTCGGGATGACACTATAGAGGTTATACCGGACCATCGTGTCCAGCTTGGGATCAAACGCTGCGGCTGCGGCCGGTTGTCCTCGTCCGCCCGGCGCGGGTGCCCCGCGACCTGGTGCGCCTGAGCCTCCTCCGGTATCGCCCTGGTACAGCACGCCCTCAATCGTTCCGCGACCCTGCGCCGGCTGATTGAACGGCTTGGTGATCTTTCCATCACCGTTGGTGTCCAGCACCTGGCCGCACCAGCCCACAGCAGCCTGTTCGGCCTTGACCTCGTCTTTCGTTTCAGCAAGCGTCTTATCGTAGACCTTCGAGTCAACCCAGCCGACGATGGGGCCGCTGAGCTCGTTGAAATACACGGTCTCGTCCGGATCATTGTCGAACTGCAGGTGGTGTGTGGCGAAACACGTGTCGATCAAAGACCACTTCTGCGTTTTGGGGTCATAGAACGACGCCTGGCGTCCGCTGGTGCGGAGCGGGTAATAGTCGGCGTACTTGTTCGTTGGGTCGCTGCACCAGGCGGGATCCTGATTGGGACGTATCTTCGACGTGGTCCATACGCGGCCTTTGCTGTCGAGCATCGGATTGTGTGGATCGGCAGGCTTATAAGGAGGATTGGCCCTTCGGAAAACGGGATGGGACCGTCTCCTTGGAAGCCCGCGTCGGGATGTCGACGGAGAAAGTGCTGTTTTCTTTCGGATCCATGATCACGAGCTGGCCATGGCCGGCGGACACCGCATAGACAGGACCGCCGCCATTAACAGTTGGATGGTTCTTGTCGGTGGAGGCCTCGTCGTGCATGAACGAATGATCATCGCCGACGTCCCACAGAGTCACGACAACGTTGCGCTCGATTCCTTTCGGACGAGCCGGAGCCGGGGGCACTTCGCCTTTTGCGATACGATCCGTCCAGTCCGCAAATGATTTGAGTGACGCGTCCTTTCCCATCGTACCGAGCGTTCCATACATGCCGTCGCCGCGCACACCGCCGTGCAGGCGGCGGTCCCAGGCCTCAATGGATGTTTTGACGGAGGGTTCCGCCTTGTAGACATCGTCCAGAGTCCGTGTGAGCTGGTTGCCGAGCTGATGACAAAAATTGCAGCCCGATTTGAGAGAGTTGATCCAGTGGTTCTGGGTCAGCATTGTTGCGCCGGCGCCGTTACCCTGTGCTCCAGTTCCGGGGAAGTTACTCCTGGCGGGCGGCTCCATGAGCGATAACCAGTAATTGCCGGGATAAACCTTGGCAGCTTCCTGCGGAGTCTTGGCAACGGTCGCCGTGAGAGTCGCCGAATTCGTGCTCGGTTTCATCTGGGTCTTTGCTGAATCCACGAGACCATAGCCCCTTACCCAAACGCTGTAGTTCGCGCTCGGCAGGTCGGGCAGCATGAAGCGGCCCTGATCATCCGTGACGACAATCTTGATGAAATTGGTGAGCAGATCCTTTGTCTCGGCAATAACCCAGACTCCGGCTTCCGGACCCTGGCTGCTTCGAACTACACCAGTGATGTAACCTGTCGGCGCGGCCGCATTCCGCTGACCCTGGACTGCGCCGCCGGGAATGGCGAGGCAAAGGGTGACGAGAATGACGAGCCCCACGCGGGTTAACGTCTTCATACAACTCCTCCTCTGGAATTTATGTGTGCATCTACTACTTTAATAAGGGAGAAGTATAGGCGGCAATGAATGGGGATGGCAAGGTGGACCTATGGCACGGTTTCAACCTGCGTAATCTGCGATTCCTTCTTCTCCGGCGGCCGCCACGTGAAGAAATACCGGACCGGCCGCTTCCCGGCTTCGCCGGATACGATCACACGGTCCATCAGCTTCTCCGCGGCGAACCGCTTCGATGCTCGATAACTGAAAAAATAGAAGAGGAGCGCACGCTTCAAGGCGCACTCGCCGTTGATGAGAACGTCGAAGGTCATGTGCATGGCAGCGCCAAACCAATAACCCACCAGTAACGGCCAGGGGTGGAAGAAAGATACTGCGAGAAGAATCGCCATCAGCTCCACCGAGTGCAACGGCAGGACCAGATTGCGCGGAAATAGCCTGAAGTAGTAACTGAGGAAACTTCGCGGACCGGGCCGGCGCCATTGTTTTTCGAAGAACAGGTAGTCGAGGTAGTGGTCGACATCGATAAGAAAACCGCCGGCAAAACAGCCCACAGCAGCTTCCCGGGAGCCGGTCGCGGCATAGGCGACTCCACCCAGGGCGATTGCGGTGGCGAGGTGTCCTCCGGGCATCATTCGGTATAGTGTTGCACGTTTAAGACCAACACGTGAAATTTGGGGACACAGCCGCGAATTACGCGAATGACGCAAATGGGCGCGATCAAGGAACCTTTGAAGCGCGCCCATTTGCGTCATTCGCGTAATTCGCGGCGTGTCCCGTAGTCCTCCTTGACCCCTTCACCACGATAGTCAATAATTCGCGCCAAATAAGATGCAGGCTGCCGCGCTCAATACCAAGCAACTCGCCGGCCTGATAGCCGCCCCGCTTGCTGTCCTCGCGCTGTGGTTCGCGCCGACGCATGACGATCCTGCCGCTCAGCATGCGATCGCGATCTCGGCGCTGATGATCATTCTCTGGGCGACGGAGGCGATGGATTATGCGCTGACCGGCTTCATCGGTGTTTTCCTGTTCTGGGCTCTCGGCGTCAGCCGGTTCGAGGACGCGTTTTCCGGATTCTCGAACGAGACGCCGTGGTTCCTGTTGGGCGCCATCCTCATCGGAGCAATGGCCAGCAAGTCGGGCCTGGCCAGGCGAATCGCGTACACGATCGCCACAC
>QHXD01000210.1 GCA_003223895.1 Acidobacteriota bacterium | reverse complement strand
AATACAGGCCGCTATTAATGCAGGCGGCACGTTCCTTCCACGTGACCTGCCGAATCCTCCGATCTACAGTAAGGTCAATCCTGCAGATACACCCATCCTGACGCTTGCCCTGACTTCAAAGACGCTCCCGCTGCCGAAGATCGAAGACCTGGCGGACACGACGCTCGCGCAAAAGATCTCGCAATTGCCCGGAGTCGGACTGGTGCGGATCAGCGGCGGCCAAAAGCCCGGCGTGCGGATTCGCGTGAACCCGACGTCTCTCGCAGCATACGGCCTGGGACTTGAAGACGTCCGGACGGCTCTGGCCGCGGCAAATGTCGATCAGGCGAAGGGAAACTTCGAAGGGTCGCAACAGATATTCACGATCGGAGCCAACGACCAGATTCTGGCCAGCGGGGATTACGCGAAGATCATCGTCGCATATCGGAAGGGCGCGCCTGTCCGGCTGTCGGATGTCGCGACCGTTGCCGACGACGTCGAAAATACCAGGCAGGCCGCATGGATGAATGAGCAACCGGCGGTCATCGTGAACATCCAGCGGCAGCCCGGAGCGAACATCATTTCTGTGGTGGATCGGGTGAAGGAGCTTCTGCCGCAGCTCAAGGCGTCCCTGCCTTCATCGGTGGATCTCTCCATTTTGACCGATCGGACCACCACGATTCGCGCCTCAGTCGCAGACGTGCAATTCGAACTCATGCTCACGATCGCGCTGGTCGTGATGGTGATGTTCGTCTTTCTTCGCAATCTTGCAGCGACGATCATTCCCAGCATTGCGGTTCCACTCTCGCTGGTGGGAGCGTTCGGTCTGATGTATCTCATGGGCTTCAGTCTGAACAACCTCACGCTCATGGCCCTGACGATCTCCACCGGTTTCGTCGTGGACGACGCCGTCGTCATGATCGAGAACATCTCGCGATTCATCGAAGAAGGCGAGTCTCCGCTGGAGGCCGCATTAAAGGGATCCCGTCAAATCGGATTCACCATTCTGTCGCTGACCGTTTCTCTGATTGCCGTGCTCATTCCGCTGCTGTTCATGGGTGATGTGGTCGGCCGCCTTTTCCGGGAATTCGCGGTTACGCTCAGCCTGACGATCCTGGTTTCCGCGGTGGTCTCACTGACGCTTACACCGATGATGTGCGCGAAGCTGCTCAAGCATCGATCCGCATCCCAGCACGGTCGGCTCTATCGTCTTTCCGAACTCGGTTTTGATACCGTCATCGCCGGCTACGGGAAGACGTTACGATGGGTCCTGCACCACCAGTCACTCACGCAGTTCGTGACGTTTTGCACGCTTGCCGCAACGCTGTTGCTCTACATCTACGTGCCGAAGGGATTCTTCCCCGTGCAGGACACGGGCGCAATTCTCGGCGTGTCCGAGTCCGAGCAGAGCATTTCGTTTCCTGCAATGGCCGCTCGGCAGCAGCGGCTGGCGAAGGTGATTCTCGAGGATCCCGATGTCGAAAGCCTGTCGTCGTTCATTGGCGTGGACGGGACCAACACGACTATCAACAGCGGCCGCATGCAGATCAATCTGAAGCCGCATGACGAAAGAAAGTTGACTGCTTCAGACATTATCCGGAGGCTGCAACCGCAGCTCGAGAAAGTCGACGGCATTACCCTCTTCATGCAGCCCATCCAGGATCTCTCGGTTGACGATCGCGTCAGCCGCACTCAATTCCAGTACAGCCTGGAAGACGCGGATGCCAGTGAACTGGGCACGTGGGCACCGCGATTGGTCGAAAAGCTTCAGACGCTGCCGGAATTGCGCGATGTGGCCAGCGACCAGCAGAATCAGGGACTGCAGGCGACTCTCGTCATCGACCGGGACAGTGCCGCCCGTTTCGGCATCACTCCGCAGATGATCGACGATACTTTGTACGATGCTTTCGGACAGCGGCTCGTCTCGACGATGTTCACCCAGTTGAACCAGTACCACGTGGTCCTGGAAGTGGAGCCCAGGTTCCAGCAAAATCCCGATTCGCTGAAAGAAATCTATGTCCGGTCGCCAAACGCAACGCAGGTGCCGCTGAGTTCGTTCACGCGCATGGAAACGAACACGACGCCGCTTGCTGTCAACCACCAGGGACAGTTCCCTGCGGTCACATTATCTTTCAATCTGGCTCCGGGCGCCTCTCTGGGAAGTGCGGTCAAGGCGATTGAAGACGCTGAACGTGAGATCCGGATTCCGACAAGTGTACGAGCCAGTTTCCAGGGAACGGCGCTGGCGTTTCAATCGTCGCTGGCGAACGAATCGTGGCTGATTGTGGCGGCGCTGATCACCGTCTACATCGTGCTGGGCGTGCTGTATGAGAGTTACATCCATCCCATCACGATTTTGTCCACTCTGCCTTCAGCCGGCCTCGGGGCACTTCTCGCATTGCAGATCACGAACGTCGATTTGAGCGTGATCGCGCTGATCGGCATCATCCTGCTGATCGGCATCGTCCAGAAGAACGCGATCATGATGATCGACTTCGCGCTCGAAGCGCAGCGCAAGGAAGGCAAAGCGCCGATTGAGGCGATCTACCAGGCGTGCCTGTTGCGATTCCGGCCGATCCTGATGACCACGATGGCCGCCCTCCTTGGCGGTGTTCCATTGGCATTGGGCACAGGCGTCGGATCGGAATTGCGTCATCCGCTCGGCATTACGATTGTCGGCGGCCTCATCGTCAGCCAGCTCCTCACGCTTTATACCGTTCCTGTTGTCTATCTCACGTTTGACCGGATCGCGTACCGGTTACGGAACCTCCGGGTGGGTAACCGGATCGAAGAAGAGATCCTGGCCGAGTGAAGTATGAGTGACTCCCTACACGAACATTTCTCTTTGACGAATGGTCAGGACAGCACATTCCCCTCCTTGCAAAGGAGGGGTGGCCGCGCCATCCAAAAGAAGCACCCGTTCCGAAAAGGCGCGGACGGGGTGGTCGCTCACAGACAATGTTTCGGAATGCGAGCACAAGAAACGTTGCGTGTGAGCGACCACCCCGTCTGCGCCGCTTCGGTGGCTTCGCATCATTTTCTTAATGGCGCAGCCACCCCTCCTCTGCGAGGAGGGGAATATGCAGGAATAAACCCATGAGCATCTCCACACCATTCATCAAGCGGCCTATCGCAACATCGCTGTTGACCCTGGCTCTGGCAATGGCCGGAGCTCTCGCATTTTACTTTTTGCCCGTCGCGCCTCTTCCACAGGTCGAATATCCGACGCTTAACGTGAATTCCCAACTGCCCGGCGCGAGCCCCGATACGATGGCATCCGCTGTCACAACTCCGCTCGAGCGCAGTTTCGGCCGCATTGCGGGCATAACCGAAATGACCTCCAGCAGCAACACGGGCCAGTCGCAGATCACGATGCAGTTCGATCTGGACCGCAACATTGACGCTGCCGCTCGTGATGTCCAGGCGGCGATCAACGCGGCGCGGGGCCAGCTGCCTGCGAATCTGCCGAACAATCCCGGTTACCGCAAGAACAACCCTTCGGATCAGCCCATTCTGATTCTGGCTCTGACTTCGGACGTCGAAGAGCGCAGCAAGATCTACGACGTCACCGACTCTATTCTCAGTCAGAAGATCGCGCAGATCCCCGGCGTCGGGCAGGTACAGATCCAGGGCAGTTCGCGGCCGGCCGTACGAGTCCAGATCAATCCCACTTCTCTGACCAAGTTCGACATCGGTTGGGAACGGATCCAGGCCGCGCTGACCTCCGCCAACGCGAATCGTCCGAAGGGGATGCTGTCGGATGGGCAGCACTCGTGGCAGCTGGCTACATCGGACCAATTGTTCAAAGCAGCGGAGTATCGGCCGCTGATCGTCAGCTACAACAAGGGCGCTCCGGTCCGGCTATCGGACATTGCAACGGTGGAAGATTCGCTGGAAGATCGCCGCAACACCGGTTACGCGGATGGGAAGCCTGCCGTCCTGGTGCAGGTGTTCAAGCAGCCCTCGGCGAACATCATCGATACCGTGGACCGCATCTATGGACTGCTCCCGCTCTTACGGGTATCGATTCCTCCGACGATTAACCTGTCAGTGATCGTCGACCGCACCACGACGATCCGCGCTTCGATCGCCGACATCGAATACACAATCCTGATCTCGGTAGCCCTGGTAATCCTTGTCGTCTTTCTGTTTCTGAGAAATGCCTGGGCCACCATCATCCCCAGCATCTCGGTTCCTCTTTCACTGCTCGGCACGTTTGGAGTGATGTACCTGCTGGGCTACAGTGTGGACAATCTCTCTCTGATGGCCCTGGCGATCTCCACGGGCTTCGTGGTGGATGACGCGATCGTCGTGATTGAAAACATAAGCCGCTATCTCGAAATGGGGTTGAGCCCGGCAAAGGCGGCCTTGACCGGGGCGAAGGAGATCGGTTTTACCGTGCTTTCGATGAGTACTTCACTCATCGCCGTCTTTATCCCGATCCTCCTGATGGGCGGAATACTGGGCCGGTTGTTCCGTGAGTTCTCGGTTACGCTGGCTGCGGCGATCGCGATATCGCTGGTCGTTTCTCTGACAACGACGCCGTCGATGTGCGCAAAGTTTCTGCGGCCCGAACATGAGCGGCAGCACGGCCGTTTCCACCGTTGGTGCGAGGCGGGGTTCGACCTGCTGTTCGGTGGATATCAAAGGTCGTTACACTGGGTCCTGCGTCATCCGGCTTTGATGCTGCTCGTGACCATCGGCACCGCAAGCCTCAGCATCTATCTCTACATCGTCGTGCCGAAGGGATTTTTCCCTCAGCAGGACACAGGCCGATTGCAAGGCAACCTTCAGTCGGCGCCGAACCTTTCATTCACGCTCTCGAGTCCGCATCTTGTCCAGTTCATGGACATTCTGAGGACCGACCCTGCCGTGCAAAGCGTGTCGGGATCGATGAGCGGCACCAGGGGTTACGGACAAATCAATATCCAGCTGAAGCCGCTCGCGGAACGCAAGGTCAGCGCCGACCAGGTCATCAATCGTCTGCGTCCCAGGCTCAACTTGCCGGGTGCATCGCTGTTCCTTCAGTCCGCGCAGGAAATTCGAATCGGCGGCAGGGGCAGCAATTCTCAATTTCAATACACGATTCAGGGCGACACGATCGACGACATCCAGAAGTGGGCTTCGATCATGCTCGACCGGATCAAGGCCCTTCCTCAGGTTCGTGACTCGAATACGGACCTGCAAAATCGGGGACTGGAAGCGACACTGGTGATCGACCGCGACACTGCGGCGCGCCTGGGCGTGACGCCGCAGCAAATCGATAACGCGCTGTACTCGGCCTTCGGACAGCGGCAGGTTTCGACGATGTATAAACCTCTGAACCAGTATCACGTCGTCATGGAAGCCGAACTGCCGTTCCAGCAGAGTCCGGACTCGCTCAAAGACATGTACGTTCGATCCTCGGCCGGCGTCGAAGTTCCGTTGAGCACCTTCATCCATTACCGATCCGGCTTGACGGCGCAGAGCATCAATCACCAGGGGCAGTTCCCGTCGGTGACGCTGTCGTTCAACCTCGCACCGGACGTGTCGCTGGGAGAGGCAGTCGATGCGGTCAAAGAAGTCGAACGCGAAGTCCGGATGCCGGCGAACGTCCACGGCAGTTTTCAGGGAACGGCCCAGGCATTCCAGGCATCGCTGTCGAATCAACCGTGGCTGATTCTTGCGGCGCTCGTCACGGTGTACATCGTACTCGGTGTACTGTATGAGAGCTTCATCCACCCGATCACGATTCTGTCCACGCTGCCCTCGGCCGGCGTCGGCGCGCTGCTGGCATTGTTGATCACGAAGTCCGAACTCAATGTGATCGGCATGATCGGCATCATTCTGCTGATCGGCATCGTGAAGAAAAACGCGATCATGATGATCGACTTCGCTCTTGTCGAAGAAAGGACCGGCAAAAGCCCCCTCGAATCCATCTACCGGGCTTGCCTGCTGCGGTTCCGTCCGATCATGATGACGACGATGGC
>QHXD01000906.1:2160-3396 GCA_003223895.1 Acidobacteriota bacterium | reverse complement strand
CTGGTTAGCGGTTCCACTTATGGTTTTAGCGTCCGGTCTGTTGTTGCCGGGTGCGCAGCAAGAACAACTTACGGAGGAGACAGAAAGACCTGCCGTAACCGCCGGCGACTGCACTTTCCTTTCGAATCCGGACGACTTCAAGGTTGACAGCGAAGTACGTTACATAACGCGTTCGGACATTACGAAACGTCTGTCGAGATACCGGATGTCGACGATGTCGCTGCCGGACGCACAACCGCTTGATGCGGCGCAAATTCCGCATAAAACGTTCATCGATTACATGATCTTCGGCCGCATGGCTGCTGCAGGTATTCAATCGGCACCGCTGGCTTCCGATGCCGAGTTTCTCCGCCGTGTCACGCTTGACCTGACCGGCCGTATTCCATCGGCTGACGACGTGAATGCATTTATCGCGGACACGAACCCCGCGAAGCGCAACATTAAGGTGGACCAACTGATCGGCAGTCCCGAGTTCGTCGATAAATGGACGATGTTTTTCGGGGACCTCTTCAAGGTGAATGCCCAGGCCACCAACATCAACCGGGAACTCCAGGGCCGCGATGCGTTTTACCAATATATAAAGACCTCGATCTCGACCAATAAGCCGTACGACGTGATGGCCCGCGAACTGATCTCCGCCTCGGGCGACAGTTTCCAGTCGGGCGAGGTGAATTGGGCTGTCGGGAATACCGTAGCGATGGGCCCTGCCCAGGACACCTACGATGGCCAGGCTGTGAATCTGGCGTCGATGTTCATGGGGATCAATTCCGTCGATTGTCTCCTCTGCCACGATGGCGCGCGCCATCTGGATCAGGTCAACCTCTGGGGAGCGGGGCAGACGCGGCGTAGCATGTGGGGCCTTTCGGCGTTTTTCGTGCGCGTCGGCATGCAGCGTCAGGTGGTATCCCAGACTCCGCGAATCACAAAAACAATCGTCAGCGATGTGGCGACGGGTACCTACAATCTCAACACGACGACCGGAAATCGGACCGCGCGCCAGCCGATTAACGGCGTCAGAAGCATCGCACCCTCAAATCCATTTGTGGCGGGCGCTGTCCTGCCTGGAGAAAACTACCGGCAGGCGATCGCGCGGCAGATCACGGCAGATCCGCAATTCGCTCGCGCGGCTGTGAACTACATCTGGGAAAAGTTCATGGTGGAAGCGTTTGTCACGCCGTCGAACACCTTCGATCCCGCACGTTTGGATCCGGCGAATCCGCCGCCGGCGCCATGGAC
>QHXD01000906.1:0-2072 GCA_003223895.1 Acidobacteriota bacterium | reverse complement strand
CCTATCCGGGAGACTGGAACATCAGCTACGTTCCATACTATGCACGAAGGTTTGTGCGCCGGCTCGACGCCGAAGAGATTCATGATGCGATCACGAAGGCGACCGGCATCATGCCGACGTACACGTTCACCGCTCCTGCCACTCTTCCTCCAGTTCAATGGGCGATGCAGTTACCGGATACTCGCGAGCCCCGCTCGAATGGCGGTGTGCTTACATTCCTGAACACCTTCGGCCGCGGCGACCGCGATACGTCGTTCCGCCGTTCGGACGGTTCGGCCCTTCAGGCACTCACCATGATGAACAACAATTTCGTGATGAGCCGGGTTCATCAGAACAACGCGGGTTCGAGGGTCCAGACGCTACTGGCCCAGAACGCCAGCCCGGACACGATTATTCAGCAGCTCTTCCTCAATACGCTGTCACGGCCGGCCACAAGCGCAGAGATCGCGCAGTTCAGTCCGATGTTCCAGCAGCAGGGCAACCGACTCGCCGCTGAGGGTTTGCAATGGCTGCTTCTGAACAAAATGGACTTTGTGTTCAATTATTGAGGATGGGGTAATGGAATCAATTATCAGTCGACGATTATTCTTCAAAATTGCCGCTACGGGCGTTGCCGGATATTTCGTGNNNNTGCTCAAGCGGCAACAACCAGTACGGCGACCATTCTCAACACGGCAAAAAATTGTATCTTTGTTCTCCTCCCGGGAGCGCCGAGCCAGGTCGATACCTTCGATCTCAAAGTCGGCTCCTGGACTCCGGCCAGCTTCACTCCGACGTCGATTAATGGCGTGGATTTCCCGTCCGGACTGCTGCCAAATCTCGCAACCCAGTTCGGCCTCAGCCGGTTCTCCCTGATTCGAAGCTGTCAATCGACGGCGCTGGTCCATTCGCTGCTGCAAAACTGGACACAGATTGCCCGTAATCCGGCGAGCGCGACGGGAAAGATCGCTCCAAATGTTGGATGCGTCGTCGCGTTGGAGATGGAGCCTCAACGGACGTCAGCTCAGAAGCTTCCTGGGTTCATCGCCCTGAATGGGGGCGGAGCCCTCGCGCAAAATGGATATTTCTCGGGGAAGTACGCTCCTTTCGATGTCACGCCGGCACCGGGTGGGCTTCAGAACCTCACGAATCCGGATGGCCAGGCAAGCTTCAGCTCGCGGTACGACATGCTTCTCGCGTCGGACGCACCGCTGCGGAATCTGCCTTCCAGCTATGGAACCAAGCTCGAGGAGATGGCGGATTTCTACTCTTCCGCCCGGCAGATGATGTACGACCCCGACGTGACAAATACGTTTCGGTTCAGTACTGCCGACCAGCAGAGGTACGGAAACAGCGCTTTCGGGAACGCCTGCGCGACGGCCCGCAACATCGTTCAGTCGGGTCTGGGCACGCGATTCGTTCAGATCAACCTTGGTGGCTGGGACAATCACACCAACATTTATGCTGCGCCCAATGGCGGCATCTTTGGTCCTGCCCGGTCATTGGATAGCGGCCTGGGGGCGCTTATCGCGGATCTTGCAACAATGCCCGGCTCGGGGCAGGGAAAGACGCTGCTTGACGAAACCCTGATCGTAGTGAAAGGCGAATTCGGACGGACTGTCGGAAACATCACGGCAGCTCAAGGACGGGATCACTACTTCGTGCACTCCGCGCTCGTCGCCGGCGGCGGTATTCGTCCCGGACGCGTGCTCGGAAAGACCACAACCGATGGCGCGTACGTTGAGGATCCCGGATGGTCCGAGGGCCGGCCGGTGTACGCCGAGGATGTCGCGGCGACCATCTATTCGGCTCTGGGCATCAACTACACGACAGTCAAACATGACGACCCGCTCGGCCGCGGCTTTGAGTACATCCCGACGACAACGGCGTACGTAGGGAAGCCGATTGTCGAGTTGTTCCAGTAAGGGATAGGCACGGAACGTTCTCTGTGAGCGACCACCCCCGTCCGCGCCTTTTCGGAACGGGAACTTTTCTTTGATGGCGCGTCCACCCCTCCTTTGCAAGGAGGGGAATAACGGTCGTCGGGTTGTTCCAGTAGGGGGGAAGGGATTCCCCTCCTTGCAAAGGAGGGG
>QHXD01000286.1:2666-10045 GCA_003223895.1 Acidobacteriota bacterium | reverse complement strand
CCGGGACCAGGCGAACGACGAAGCCTGGCATGCCTAGACCGGCTCCCCAGATCGCGCCATCCTTCGTACTCGGAGCAACGGCGTAGAACGCGGCATTGATCCGCTTGTCCTTGGTTGGATCGAGCGGCGCGTCGGGCTCGACGTACGCGTCCCGTTTGCCGTTGCCGTTGGTGTCGAGGATGAACGGCGTCCAGCCCTGCGCCTTCTTCTCGTCTTTCGTCTCCAGGTACACCTTGGTATTGAACCAGCCCTCTACCGGTCCGCCACCGGAGAACCAGAGCGTGTCGTTGTAGTCGAAATTAATGTGATGGGTGCCGAAGCAGGTGTCGACGGTGGTGACCTGTTTGGATTTGGGATCGTAAAGCTGGATCTGCCGGCCGCTCTGATTAATCGGGAACGCCTTCGCCGACGGATGATCCGAGTTCTCGCGACACCAATCCGGAGTCGGGTTCTGACGGACTCGCGCCGCGATCCACACGCGTCCCTGCTTATCCATGGCAAAGCTGTGGGCGTTTGCCTGGCTCGTCCAGATGGTTTCGTCACCCCAGTACGGGGATGGCTTCGCCGGCGGTGTCAGGGCCTCGCTGGGTGTTTTCGGATCGCGAACGGTCAGCTTCACCTGGCTCGCGGAGTTGCGGACTGGATCTACGACAGGCAAGTAATCCGCGGAGGCCTCGAGCGCTCCATATATTGGTCCGTTTGCATTGACTGTCGGGTTCCGCTTGTCGGTCGTTATCTCATCGTGGAGGTACGTTTTCGGGTCGGCCCAGTCCCACATGGTGATAACGACGTTCCGCTCTTTGCCCTGCGGCCGCGGCGGTCCAACTGTCGGGTACTCGCCGCCGGCAATCCGGTCCGTCCAGTCTGCGAACATTTTCAACGCGCGGTCCTTGCCAATCTGGTTGAACCGGGCGAGCATTCCGCCGCCGGCCTGTCCGGACTGAACTCGCCGTTCCCATGCGGCCGACGAGTTGGGGAACGAACCCAGGGTCTCGGGAATCTCGCGCGTCGCCCTGCCGCCTATTTGATGACAGCCTGTGCAGCCGTCGGTGTTTACGATGTTACGAATCCACTCTCCCTGGCTTCTCATGGTTGGGGAAATCCCATTGCCGGTCGGCCCTGTGCCGGGGAAATCACTCTTTGGCGGGACCTGCATCAGCGCGTACCAATACAGCGCGGGATAATACTCCGCCGCTGCGCGCGGACTCGGTGCGGGAGTGGCTGTGAGATTCAGAGTTTTGCCCGGCGCCGCTTTGACCTTCAGTGAATCCACAAGCCCGTAGCCGCGGACCCATACGTCGTAGCTACCTTTCGGAAGGTCGGGCAGCAGGTAGCGGCCCTGGTCGTCAGTCACCACGGTCTTGATGAGGCGCGTGGGAGTGTCTTTAGTTTCCGCGATGACCCAGACTCCTGCTTCGGGACCACGCGGTCCGGTGACGACGCCACCGATATCATCGGGATCGATCGCAACTGTCTGGGGGGCGACCTGACCTTGTTGCACTCCGGCCAGCGAAGCCACCATGATCGCGGCGAAAACGATCGCCGCGAGCTGAACATAAGATCTTCTGGTCATTGGACCTCCTTCGGAGGATTGATGCTCGGAACAGTAAACCCCCAAGGGACCCCGTTGTCAACTCCCCGTTAGACTTCTTTAATGGCAGTGAACATTCCGTACGACATCGCTCCCTGAGAGTAGGCAGTCGCGATATCGCCGAACGAGCTGATGAATTCGACCGTGGCGGAGTCGGCGGCCCGAAGAAGACTCTGGACCACAGGCAGGCCGGGGATCTTCAGGCACAGATCCCAGGTTTTGGAAACGGCATGGGTGATGTCGTCTGCTGTGCGAACGCGAAACCCGGCGTTGGCCATCCACGTGCAATATTCCGACTTGCTGGCCAGGGACGGGCAGAGCATGCCCCGGCAAACCCGATCGACGAGCTCACGATGTTCATCGGATTGGACGCCATCGGACTTGAGCCATGCGCAAAGCGCAAGAACTCCGCCAGGCTGGAGTGCGGCCGCCGCCGAGCGAATGAAAGCAGCCTTGTCAAAAAGGTGCTCTGAGCATTCGATCACCCACACCACGTCGAACATTTCGACGTACCTCAACGAGTTCGCGTCCTCCAGTTGAAAGCGCACCCGATCCTCGAGTCCCTCTTCGATCGCCCGCGTCCGCGCCATCTCCAGTTGGGCCGGACTGATGGTCAATCCCAGCACCGAACATTTCAACTCCCGGGCCAGCCAGATTGCCGAGCCGCCAAGACCGCATCCGACGTCGAGCACGCGCGAGCCTGCGCGAATTTCCGCACCTTGGGCGAGCCTTTCCACGAGTGCAACCTGCGCCTGTGTTGGTGTCTGGTCTTTGTCCCAATAGCCGTGATGAATATGGTCTCCCCACAATATGCGGTAATAAAACGACAGGCGGTCGTAATGTTCTCTGATGCTCTCGACGGTAACGGAATGGGTAGACATAGGTGAGAGGCAAAGAATAACAGGTTTTCGACCAAATGACTGTAGCGGTCTATGACCGCCGACGATCTCCAATTCAGGACAATCGGCGGTCTATGACCAGAACTGTCCAAATTAGCCGAAATCTTTTCGAATGCACGTAGCCGTGGGCTTTATGCCCGCGTTCAAATACCGCCAGAAGAATTCTTTAATTGTGTTTGAACGCGGGCATAAAGCCCACGGCTACGTGTCCGCTGGAGAGGCCTCGAAAATTCCAACGGTGGCCCGCCAATGACGACGAGGCTTTCCGTCACTGGTGACGTGTTAATTTGGACAGGTCTGGTCTATGACCGCCGCTACAGTTCGAATTTCTTCACCAGATCTTCTACATAAATGATGTCCAAAATCATCCGCTAGTCGAACTCTCTACGCGGGGCCGATTGCTTCGGTCCGATACGGCCCGCAACGATCTCCGCCATGAAATAGTTTTCGCCGCGAACAGGACTTCCGGCAATGCGGCGGAGCATCGCGATTTGACCGACGTGAGTCAGGGCATCTGCGATTGGCCCTTGAAAGATCTGTTCGGCTGGAAATCCAAGCGGAGTGTCGGCCGCCAGACGGCGGTCCAGAGTTTCGAGTGCGGCAAAGAACCGCTCGACTTCCTTATCCCATGGGAGAGGGCTGGACTCGTGAAATGTTTTTTTCCCATCGGCAAGGCATACGGCCCAATCCAGGAGGTCGCCGATATGAGCAAGAATCTCCAGCGGTGTCCGAGTCGACGGCCCGGCCCGAAAGTTCCCGAACTTCGGGTCCACATCGCGAACCGTCTTCCCGCCACGATAGGCGAGGGTTGCAAGTGTATGGCGCAGCATGTCACCTCCTGCCTTATAGTAATCGTCATGCCTGCTGAACGCATACCGGTACCCGAACTCAAGAAGAAGCTCGAGACGAGCAAGAAAGTCGTCGTGGTTGATGTGCGCGAGCCGAAGGAGATCGCCGAAGGCGGCGCGATTCCCGGCGCCATTCACATTCCGATGGGCCAGCTCGAGAAGCGCATGGGGGAATTGCCGAAGAACGCCGAGATTGTCTTCTATTGAGGAGGCGGCGGGCGCGCGTCGCGCGCTGCTGAAGCGTTCCTGAAAGCCGGTTACAAGACGGTTCAGTTTTGTGGAATCCGAGATTGGAAAAAAGAAGGCCTGCGTACCGCGCCAATCAAGAAGTGATCTCGACGTAGGCGCGCACTCCGGACTGAAGCGGCATCACGTGAAAGATGCTGCCCCATCGCGGCAGTGTTGAAAGGTCCCCAAGATTCTCTACAATTGGGATTTTTCCGCCCGGAATGAGGTCGGTTTGCCGCTTCCCCGTGATCCAGAAATCCACTCCCACGACCCCAACACCTGAACGCACCAACCGGAATATCAACTCATCAGACAGGAATGGGCCGGGCTCCCAGTAAGCTTCGGTCCCCCATCGAACGTCCCATCCGGTTTGAATCAGGACTGCTTTGCCTTTCACCTGAGAATCGTGGAACGGAACATTCACCTCATGCCGCATCGGACCGACCGACGCCAGAACAATGATGGGAAGGGAATAGAGGGGAGCCGAGGTGTCTGACGAATCGTCCCGCTGTCCATGGTCGAGATCAATTCTCCGAATCATTCCGACAGCATAGCAGTGGAAAGGGAATACTGCCCGTTCTTCCCCGATTCCACTTAAAAGGAGGGACCGGGGCATTCCTCCCCTCGCCGGAAACCCACGTCAGCAAAGGATCTTAGCGGTTCCACACTGACTGGTGCAATTCGTGCACATGTTGATTGGCTAGGCATTTTTTAACTGTGAGGTGACAGATGAGAGTCTTCAGGACGACATTACTGATGGTGTCGTTGGTTGCGTTCGCTGGAGCGGCTATGGCGCAGGTTCAAGTCCAGCGAGGCGGCGATAATCCGATCTACAAAATTACGATCAATGTTGTGGAGCGGACCACGACGGCAATCAATTACCAGCACCGATCCGGGTCAACGACGATCGATTTTCGCGGGACGCCGTTGCTACCCGAGGCCAAAGGTGAAGCGAAGGTGGAAAGCAAGCAGGGCTACATCGAAATCGAAGTGGAATTCGATAGGCTGCAGCCGGCCACCCGATTTGGTAGTGAGTTTCTTACATACGTCATGTGGGCGATCAGCCCCGAAGGGCGGCCGATTAATCTGGGAGAAGTCATCCTTAACGGCACGAAAAGCAAACTGGACGTGACGACCGACCTTCAGGCCTTCGGCCTCATCGTGACCGCGGAACCGTATTTCTCGGTCACGCAGCCGAGCAATGTGGTCGTCATGGAAAACTTTATCCGGCCGGAAACGCGCGGCAAGATCGAGCAGGTCGATGCCAAGTTCGAACTCCTGGAGCGCGGCCAATATACGGTAAACGTTCCGCCGGCGGAGTTGAAACCCATCCCACTGGACAAGAACGTACCCCTCGATCTGTTCGAGGCGCAGAACGCTCTGCGGATCGCGCGCTGGGCCGGAGCCGACAAAGATGCGGCCGACTCCTATAAAAAAGCGCAGGACCTTCTTACACAGGCCGAGAACTACCAGGCCAGAAAGGCCGGCAAGAAGCCGGTTTCAATGACCGCTCGCGAAGCAGTTCAAACCGCTGAAGACGCGCGCCTGATTGCTCTGAAGCGTCAGGACGAACAGCGTCTCGCCAACGAGCGCGCAGCAGCGGCCGAACGCGAAAATCAGGCCAGGATTGCAGCGGAAAGGTCAAGGCAGGAGGCCCAGGCAGCCGCAGCGCGAACTGCACAGGCGGAGCAGGAACAGCGTCTTGAAGCTGAACGCCGCGCACGCGCCGAGGCCGAACGTGCTGCGGCCGAAGCCGATGCCGCGCGGACGCGGGCTGATGCCGAGCGGGCGCGGGCTGATGCCGAACGAACGAGGGCTGAAGCGGATCGAGCGCGGCTGGAAGCGGAAGCAAATGCCGCACGCAGCGCGCGCGAGACAGCAGCCGCCCAGGCCGATGCCGATCGCGCTCGTCTGGCTGCCAGTCAGGCGGAGCGGGAGAAGCAGGACCTCCGCAGACAACTCGTCGATCAGTTCAACAAGATCCTCGAAACTCGTGACACCGCTCGCGGGTTGATCGTGAACATGTCCGACGTTCTCTTCGACACCGGGAGGTACACACTGAAACCCGGCGCCCGTGAAAAGCTGGCCAAAATTTCAGGTATCGTGCTGGCGCACCCGGGACTGAAGCTCGAAGTGGAAGGACATACCGATAGCGTCGGCGGCGACGACTACAACCAGAAGCTCTCAGAACAGAGGGCCGCTGCGGTTCGCGATTTCCTGGTTTCGCAAGGCGTCAGTTCCAACCTGGTCACGGCGAAAGGCTTCGGTAAGGCGCAGCCCGTGGCTTCGAACGACACTGCAGCCGGCAGGCAGCGGAATCGCCGGGTCGAGATGGTCGTTTCCGGTGACATCATCGGAAACCCGATCGGCTCGCCGTCCACTCAGCAATAGGGGTGGGAAACGCGGGCTAAAGCCCGCGACTACATTCGGGAATCCCAGGGATCCCAAAATGTAGTCGCGGGCTTTAGCCCGCGTTTTGGCGCTACGACGCCACTTTTCTCCGGAGGTATTCCCGGTCGATTTCTTTCCCAACTCGGATACAGCCGTACAATACGCCGCGGACCTCGCCACAAACTTTAATGCAACCATTCACCTGGTTCACGTGGTGATGCACGTTATGCCGGCTGCTTACGAGTATCCTTTGAATACGGCGGACATCGTCCAATCCGTCGAGGACGCCTCCAAGCGCGAAATGAACAAGATGGTGGCCAGGCTGAAGAAGCAAAAGGTCAAGGTGACAGGCGAGGTCCGCAGCGGACAGATTCACGAGGTCCTCAAACGGATCATTTCTACCGCCAAGCCCGATTTGATCGTGACAGCAATCCACGAGCGCGGCCGCTTCGAGCGTTTTTTCATGGGGTCGGTCACGGAATGGCTGACGCAGAACAGCACAGTACCGGTTCTCGCGGTGCCCCTCAGCATGAAGGCGAAGCCGGCCAGGAAAGCACGACCAGGAAAGCGCGCGGCCTAGCGGTACCCGCTGAATTGCGGCACAATGGGGGTCATGGGGCTGCAATCCGGCGACGCGCTGTTGATCATCGACGTTCAGAATGATTTCTGTCCCGGGGGCAGTCTTGCCGTTCCCGAAGGCGACAAAGTTGTGCCCGCCCTCAATGAATGGATCCGGGAGGCGAGCCTTCGCGGCGTCCCGGTTTTTGCTTCTCGGTGCTGGCATCCTGCCCATCACATCAGCTTCACGGAGCGGGGCGGTCCATGGCCGCCCCACTGTATCCAGGACACACCTGGAGCGTCATTCCATCCCGATTTGAGATCATCAGCAAGGCAACGTCTCAAGACGAGGACAGCTATTCGGCCTTCGGCGGTACCGATCTCGCCCGGCGGCTTCGAAGCGCTCACGTGAAACGCGTTTGGATCGGTGGACTCGCCCAGGACTACTGTGTTCGGGCTTCGGCTCTCGATTCGATCAGCGAAGGCCTGGAGGTCCATCTGATTCTGAACGCCACGCGCGCGGTGAATGTCCATCCCGGCGATGGGCAGCGGGCGCTGGAAGAGATCCGGCGTGCGGGCGGTATCCTCGAGTGAACAACGCCGCACTTCTTACCGACTTCTACGAACTCACGATGCTCCAGGCGTACTTCGACGAAGGAATGAACGACACTTCGGTCTTCGATCTCTTTGTTCGACGGCTGCCTCCAACGCGGAACTATCTTGTCGCTTGCGGCCTCGAGCACGTACTCGAATACCTCGAAACCTTGTCGTTCTCTTCCGAGGCGATCGAATACCTCAGATCGCTCCGCCGTTTTTCCGATGCATTCTTAAACAGTCTTCACGACTTCGAATTCACCGGCGACG
>QHXD01000286.1:0-2656 GCA_003223895.1 Acidobacteriota bacterium | reverse complement strand
TGGTTTTTCCGAACGAGCCGATCATTGAGGTCGTGGGACCTTTGCCGCAAGCTCAGATGATCGAAACGTTTCTCATGAATCAGGTCCAGGTGGGAACACTTGCGGCGTCCAAGGCTGCTCGAGTGGTTCACGCGGCGCGCGGCAGGCAGGGGGTGGATTTCGGCTTGCGCCGAATGCACGGCGCCGATGCCGGGCTGAAGGAGCCACGTGCCTTTCACATCGCAGGCGTCGATGCCACCAGCAGCACCGTGGCCGGCCAGATTTACGGTATACCGGTCGTGGGAACGATGGCCCACAGTTTCATCCAGGCGCACGAAAGTGAGCTGGAGGCCTTCCGCCGGTTCGTCCGAAGCTTTCCGGACGCCATTCTGCTTGTCGACACTTTCGACACGTTGAAAGGCGTCGAACACGTCATCCAGCTTGCCAAAGAACTCGGCGCGGAGTTTCGTGTCGCCGGCGTTCGTCTGGATTCCGGAGACATGGCGAGCCTGTCAAAGCAAGCGCGCCAATTGCTCGACGCCGCCGATCTGAGCCGGGTGAAGATCTTTGCGAGCGGCAGTCTCGATGAATACGCGATTGAGAAGCTGCTCAATGCGGGCTCGCCCATCGATGGTTTTGGGGTCGGGGCCCATATGGCCACCTCATCGGATGCGCCTTTTCTCGACACGGCATACAAGCTCACCGAATACGCCGGAAGTCCGCGAATAAAGCTTTCCCACGATAAGTCCACGCTGCCGGGACGGAAGCAGATCTTTCGTGAGAGTCAGGACGGGAAATTCCAACGGGACATCCTTGGCCTGGCAGAAGAAAATCTGGAAGGGCGGCCGCTTCTGGGCAAGGTTATGGAAGGCGGAAGGCGGACGGGACCACCGGATTCCCTCGAAGTGTGCCGCGCCCGCTGCAAAGCGGATATCCATGGCCTGCCGGAAAACCTGCTGGACCTGACCAGGGCGCATTCTCCATATGAGGTCGACCTCAGCGGCGAACTCACCCGAATGAACGCCGAAATCGTAAAGAAGTTGCGCTAACCGACCTGTAGCGGCGGTCTATGACCGCCGCTATTTCGTTGAATCCAGGAAAGACCGGCGCTCATAGAGCGCCGCTACAGTTGCTCGATCTGAGTTTCTCGCGATCTTTTGCTGGTTTACCGGAGGCGCCAGCCGTAGAATCGCTTCAGTCGAGGAGGGATCATGGCCACATTGATGTTCGTGCTTATGATGCAATTCGTCGTCTCTACGCGGGCGGGGCTCGTGAACTACGTGCAGGGCGACGTGAGCGTCAAGGCCATGCAGAGCGTGGAAGCCGGCCAGCCCATCAAGACAGGACACGACGGACTTGCTGAAGTCCTGCTCAATCCCGGATCTTTCCTGCGCCTCGACCGGGACTCTGAGGTCATTCTCGATGGAATCGAGCTGACCAATATCGCGGTTCGAGTCGTTTCCGGAGACGCCGTGATCGAAGCCATCGATTTCAGTAAGGACTCGCCGCTGAAAGTGACGACCGGCAACCTCGCGATTGAAATTATCAAGGACGGGATCTACAAGTTCTCCGAGGGCAAAGTGACGATTATCGAAGGCAAGCTCCAGACAGCCGACAACAAGCTCGCCTTTACAAAAGGTTGGGAGCTTTCCAGGGATCAGACATATCGCGCCGTAAAAGTCGCGAAAGGCATTGCGACGCCACTGGAAAATTGGAGCCGGTCTCGATCGCAATTGATCGCCCAGGCGAATGTGAACGTGGCCAACACCCTGCGACGCTCACCACCGCTCGTTTCAAGCCTGGGCTGGTCGGGGTACGGCTGGAATAATGCCTGGATGTTTATCCCTGGTTTCGGCGCTTATATCTTCATGCCCGGTTATCACTTCCGATCACCGTATGGCTACCAGTACCGTACGTTCGTACCTGAGAACAATGGAGGCTACGGAGGCTCGAGCTCTGAATCGGCAGGCGGAGGCGGCGGTGGCTCCGTCGGCAACTCGGGCGGCGGTGGCGGTTCCTCCGCGGCCCCTTCGGTACCGATCCAGAGCCGTCCCATCGGCGGGCAGATCGGAGTCGATCGGCCTTCACCCGCTCGCGGTAAACCCGGCTTATAAACTTGAATTGCTGGTAACCATTCCTGGCGCCGCGGTGTCTATCTAGCATGCCAATGGGCCGCTGCACCGCCGGGATCGCTGTGTTTGCGTTACTGATCTCGCCTGTATCACTCCCGGCGCAGAATGGAGCCGCGAAATCCGCCCGCACCATCACTGCCGTTCGAGCCTCCGAAAAAGTCATTCTGGATGGTGTCCTGAACGACAGAGTCTGGGAGGCCGCACTCCCGGCAACGGAATTCACACAGCGAGACCCGGACGAGGGAAAGCCGGCAACCGAGCGCACCGAGTTGCGCGTGGCCTATGACGACTTCAATATTTACTTTGGTGTCAGACTCTTCGACACCGAACCTCAGAAGATCGTCCGCCAGCTTTCGCGGCGCGATAACTACGCCGATGCCGACACATTTACGATTCAGATCAGCCCATATCATGACCGCCTGACAGGCGCTGTTTTTGAGGTCAGCGCTGCGGGTGTACAGCGCGACGCGATTGTCTCGAATGACGTTTTCACCGACTACTCCTGGGAAGGCGTTTGGGAATCGTCCGTACAGGTCGATGAGCTG
>QHXD01000285.1:3515-9665 GCA_003223895.1 Acidobacteriota bacterium | reverse complement strand
TCGGCATCTTCTCATCCGGCCTGTATGATTACGACAACTACTTGGTCTACGTGCCGATCAACGCCGCGCAACGCCTGTTCTGACTCGGGGATATTGCCTCCCACATCGAGGTGAAAATCAAGGATCTTGATCAGGCCAAAGTGATCGGTAAGCAGATCGTCGATCGCGTCGGCCGTGATCTGGATTTCACGGATTGGATGACGCAGAACCATGCCATCTTTCAGGCGCTGCAGCTCGAGCGCCTGGTCATGTTCATCACGATCGGCCTCATCGTGCTGGTTGCCGCGCTGAATATCGTGGCGACGTTGATCATGATGGTGCTGGAGAAGACGCGCGACATCGCGATCCTCATGTCGATGGGGGCGACGAAGGACAATATCCGCCGCATCTTCATTCTTCAGGGCGTTGTCATCGGCGTGATCGGGACGGCGTTCGGAATTATCATAGGCCAGGTCGCATGCTACTTCGCGGACAAATATCACCTTATCAGCCTGGCGCCGGACGTCTACACGATCGCTTACGTTCCCTTCAAGGCGCAGCCGCTCGACACGGCAATTGTTGCAGCTGTGGCGATTTTGATCAGCTTTTTCGCCACCCTCTACCCGTCGGCCGCCGCTTCGAAACTTCAACCAGTGGAAGCGCTGCGGTATGAATGAGGAAGCCAGAAGCCAGAAGCCAGAAGCCAGAAGCCAGAAGCGAGAAGCCACAAGCAAGAAGCGAAAGGCCACAGGCAAGCTATTCTGGCTTCTGGCTTCTGGCTTCTGGCTTCTTTCCCCGGGCTGGCTTCTGGCTTCCTGATACTCATGATCCGCGCGCAAAATCTGACCAAGATCTACAAGACGCCAGGCTCTGAAGTCACGGTTTTCGACAACCTGAACCTCGAAATCAGGAAGGGGGGTCTGGTTGCGGTAATTGGTCCTTCGGGTGCTGGAAAAAGCACCTTACTCCACCTGCTCGGCGGCCTGGACACGCCGACGCGAGGGGATGTGCTCTTTAAAAACCAGAATATCTTTGACTGGGGTCCACAGGAATTGGCCCGATTTCGGAACCAGCACATCGGGTTTGTCTTTCAGTTCCATCACCTTCTGCCTGAATTTACGGCTGTTGAAAATACAATGATGCCGAAGCTGATCCGGGGCGACAAGGGGGCCGATATAGAGTCGGCTGCACGCCGAATGCTCGACCGGGTAGGACTTACGCACCGGCTGGAGCATAAAATTGGTGAGCTTTCCGGCGGCGAACAGCAGCGGGTTGCCATAGCCCGGGCCCTGGTCGGGCAGCCGCAAGTGCTTTTGGCCGACGAGCCGACCGGGAACCTGGACCACCGAACCGGCGAGACGATTTTCAAGATGATCCGTGAACTTCACGCTGAAAGGGACTTGACTTCGGTCATCGTGACCCATAACGAACGAATAGCCGTCCAATGTGATGAAGTCTGGGAGCTGGATGCAGGAGTTTTTCGCCGCCAATGACGCGAATTACACCAAATGGGCGCATCAAAGGATTCTTGACGCGCCCATTTGGTGTAATTCGCGTCATTGGCGGCTGATAACCCCAAGCACAACCGGACGTTTTCGGATAAAGTTATTGTTAGAGTTACGCGCTTCGTTTAAAATCAAGATCAGCCGTAAAGTGTGAGTGCTGAGTGTGTAAGAGTGGTCGTGGAACCGGAGTTCCAAGCCCAGGACGCGCACGGTTTTGCGGTACTTGAGAGAATCAAAATTATGTTCGAAAGATACACTGAGAGAGCACGGCGGGTGATCTTCTTCGCTCGCTACGAGGCCAGCCAGTTCGGAAGCACCACCATCGAGACAGAGCACCTGCTTCTGGGCTTGATCCGGGAAGACAAGAACCTGACGAACCGCTTCCTGAGAAATCATTCGTCGATCGAGAGTATCCGCAAGGAAATCGAAGGGCGAACCACCATTCGCGAAAAGGTCTCCACTTCGATCGACCTGCCTCTTTCGAACGAATGCAAACGGATCCTCGCCTATGCGGCTGAAGAAGCAGAGCGTTTGAATCACCGCCATATCGGCACCGAGCACCTGCTGCTCGGCATTCTTCGCGAAGAGAAATGCGTCGCCGCGGAGATTCTTCACGAACGCGGGCTTCGACTTAATGCAATTCGTGAAGAGCTTGCCCGATCTGTAGTCGACCGTCAGACGCTCATCAAGCCCAAGGAGACACCGCTGCTCAGCGAGTTCTCCCGTGACCTCACGCAGGCCGCGATGGACGGGGTTCTGGACCCGCTTGTGGGCCGCGATCAGGAAATTGACCGGGTGATTCAGATCCTGTGCCGGCGGACCAAGAACAACCCTGTTCTGATTGGAGATCCCGGAGTCGGGAAGACCGCAATTGTCGAGGGTCTTGCGCAGCGGATCGTGGACGGCGAAGTTCCTTCGTTCCTCGCTGACAAGCGCATCCTGGTGCTCGATCTTTCGCTGATTGTTGCCGGAACCAAGTATCGCGGGCAGTTTGAAGAGCGCCTGAAGACCATCATGAAGGAGCTTGTCGATAATCCGAATACCGTGGTGTTCATCGATGAGCTGCACACGCTGGTCGGCGCGGGATCGGCCGAGGGTTCTCTCGATGCCGCCAACATTTTGAAACCTGCCCTGTCCCGTGGCGAAATCCAGTGTATTGGCGCCACGACACCCGCGGAATATCGCAAATCGATCGAGAAGGACCGGTCACTGGAGCGCCGCTTCCAGGCTGTGAAAGTCGGAGCCCCGAGCGAGAACGAAGCCGTGCGGATCCTGCAGGGTGTGAAGTCCCGTTATGAAAAATTTCACATGGTGAATTACACGGATGAGGCGATCGAGTCCGCCGTGTATCTCTCCAATCGGTATATTCCAGACCGCTTCCTGCCGGATAAGGCCATCGATCTTCTCGACGAGGCGGGCGCGCGGGTAAAACTGCGCCAGGCCACGCTGCCGTCGGAAATGACGGACATCCAGCGGCGAATCAAATTCATCGTCGCCCGGATGGAGAGCGCGATTTCCAGCAAGGATTTCGAGAAGGCCGAGCACTACAAGAATCAGGAGCAACTCGAGCGCGAGAACCTGCGCAACGTTCGCGAGAAGTTCAATATCAGCGAGACGGCCAGCATGGGCGTCGTCACCAAGGCGGATATCGAAGACGTGGTATCGCGGTGGACGGGCGTGCCGGTGAACTCGATCAAAGAAGAAGAAATGCAGCGGCTGTCCCGCATCGAGGAAGAGCTGCATCGGCGCATCGTCAGCCAGGAACAGGCGATCAACGCGCTGGCTCGGGCCATCCGCCGCTCGCGCGCGGGTCTGAAGTCGCCCAATCGTCCGGCGGGTTCCTTCTTGTTCCTCGGACCGACCGGCGTCGGCAAGACGGAAATGGCGCGTTCGCTCGCCGCGTTCCTCTTCGGCAGCGAAAAGTCTTTGATCCGCTTCGACATGTCCGAGTTCATGGAAAAGCACTCGGTCTCGAAGCTGATCGGATCCCCTCCGGGCTACGTGGGATACGAGGAAGGCGGACAGCTCACGGAACGCGTCAAGCGCAACCCGTACTCGGTCATCCTGCTCGATGAAATCGAGAAAGCGCACCCGGACGTTTACAACATTCTGCTCCAGGTGTTTGAAGACGGCCATCTGACGGACGGCCTCGGCAACACCATCGATTTCAAGAACACGATCATCATCATGACGTCGAACATCGGCGCCCGGTTCCTGAGCAAGCACACCAGCCTGGGCTTCCAGGGTCCGAGCGAAGAAACGACGGCCCAGAAGATGGAAGAAGCCGTCATGCAGGAAGTGAAGCGGCTCTTCAATCCGGAATTCATCAACCGGCTGGATGAGATCATCATCTTCAACTCGCTGACGAATGCGGACCTGGGACGGATCGTCGATATGATGATCAGCCAGCTCAACGAGAACCTCGCTCACAAGAGGCTCGAGGTCTCTATCACCGGCGACGCAAAACAGTGGATCCTGGATAAGGCCTGCCGTGACAAGAACTACGGCGCCCGGCCGCTCCGCCGCGCGATCCAGCGGTACATCGAGGATCCGTTGTCCGAGGCTCTGATTCAGGGGAATCTCAAGGAATTGTCCAAAGTCGAGGTTTATATGGACGGCGGGCAGCTCTGGTATCGCCCCTTTGATCGGGATCGTGAAGAGGTCGGCGTTCCGCTGAGCATGTAGAAGAACGAAGCCACAAAAGGCACAAAAGGCACAAAAACCTATGTGCCTTTTGTGCTTTTTGTGGCTTCGTTTTTTCCTTCTTTCAGGTAACCAAAGTCTCCCAAATCGAGTCTAACTTCCTCCATTTGTAGTAGAATTTCCGGACTTGGGAGGAGTGAACTATGGTTCTATCAGTGTTGCTGGCCCTCCTTGTAGGTGTCGGGCCACAGACGCTGCAGACCCCGGATCCGAATCGCGTTGAGGACGTCAGGATCAGCGGAAATCGTCGCATTCCATCGGACACAATCAAGTACAACCTCCAGACCAAGACGAACGATCGGTTGAATCCCGCCGTCATCGCCCGTGACGTCAAGACATTGATGGCACAGGGTTACTTCGATGACGTCCGTGTCGATGCGGAACCCGGGAAGACCGGCCAGATCGTCACATTCGTGGTCAAGGAAAAGCCCACGATTCGAAGCGTCAAATATGACGGACTGAAGTCGGTCACAAACTCGGAAGTCCTGGATAAGCTGAAGGAAAAAAAGGTCAGCATCAGCCAGGAATCGGTTTATGACCCCACCAAGATCAAGAAGGCCGAGACCATCATCAAGTCGATGCTCGCCGAGAAGGGGCATCAGGATGCCACCGTCGAGGCCACAACCGAAAGCATTCCTCCAAATTCCATCGCTCTGACCTTCAAAGTCGACGAAGGCCCAAAGGTCCGAATCGAGAAGATCAATATCGAAGGCAACAAGGTTTTCTCCGATCGCCAGGTCAAGAAGGCGATGAAATTGATTAAGGAAGCGGGTCCTCTTACCGCCTTCACGAGCAAGGACACCTATTACGACCTGAAACTCGCCGATGACCTGACCCGCATCCGCATTCTCTATGCCGATAACGGATACGTTCGCGCGAACGTCCTTGATCCTGTCATTGAAACCAGGAAGAAGACTGTTTTCCGCACGCTGCCCTTCATACGGCCGCCGTTTCCCTGGGGCATTCCCCTCCCGTTCTGGAAGAAGACTATCGATCGGTTCTACATAACGATCAAAATCGAGGAAAACGATCAATACAAGGTTGGAGACATCAAGGTAACAGGCTCCAAGGAGTTTAACGAAAATGTGATCAAGGCCGTACTGGGCCAGGTACCGGGCCAGGTGTACAACGACAGCGCGCTGCGCAAAGGCTTTGAGAATCTGAAGAAACTCTATGGCAGCCGCGGCTACATCAACTTCACGCCCGTGCCCGTGTTTGATGACGATGAAACGAAGAAGGTTCGAAACCTGAACATCAGCATTGACGAGGACCGCCAGTTCTACGTCAATCGCATAACCTTCAGCGGCAACACGACGACCCGCGACAAAGTCATCCGGCGCGAAGTCATGGTCGAGGAAGGCCAGATCTTCAATTCCGCGCTGTGGGACGTCAGCGTCCAGCGGCTGAACCAGCTTGGCTATTTCGACGAGATCAAGACCGAAGACGCCGAAGTGAAACCGCATCCCACCGAGCCGCAGGTGGACATCAATCTAAAGGTAAAGGAAAGAGGCCGCAATTCGATCGGTTTCAGCGGGGGCGTCAGCGGAATTGGCGGCAGCTTCATGGGCATGAATTACGAAACCAACAATTTCCTTGGTTTCGGTGAAACGCTTGCGGTCAGCCTTCAGGGCGGAACGCGGCAATCCCAGTATCAATTCAGCTTCACGGAGCCGTACCTGATGGATCGTCCGATCACGACGGGATTCACGGTCTTTTCCACGAACTTCAAATACGATCAGGCTCGCGAATTCTTCGGACTCGACCCGAGTAAACTGCCCTCGGGGCTTGGATTTGAGAACCGGCTGAACTTTGAACAGAAGAGTAAGGGCTTCAACCTGTTCACAAGCTATCCGTTCAAAATCTGGAATCGCCTGGGCTTGAACTTTGGTTGGACCAATTCCCAAACGAGCGCCATCAATCCTGCCACTGAGGAATATTTTAAAGGCATCAAAACTCAGGAAAG
>QHXD01000285.1:1752-3503 GCA_003223895.1 Acidobacteriota bacterium | reverse complement strand
TTTTCGACCTTCAACGCGCACAAATTGATACCGAGCTTCAGCCGCAATAAAACTCAGGGCAGTCCGATATTCCCGGTGGGCGGATCAAGCCTCTCGGCCACGTTTGAGTTCACCGGTGGTTTCCTGGGCGGCAACGTGAACTACGTTCGCCCTACCCTGGACTATCGTTATTTCAAGCCGATGAACAAGGGCCGCAATATTCTGGCCGTGCGGTTCCTCGGTTCTCATGTTCAGGGTTTCGGTGGAGTGTCTGTTCCATACTATGAGCGGTTCTTCATGGGGGGCGATTTTGATATTCGAGGCTTTGATTTTCGCTCGATCAGCCCGATCGCTTTCGTGACGCGGAACCTGTCTGTGACCGATCCCGAGACCGGTAACGCGGTGATACGTCCGTTCGACGACATCGTGTACGTGGGCGGGGACACGCAGGGCGTGCTGAACATTGAGTATCGAATTCCGATTGTCGGCAAAGGAACTTTCACCCTGGCGCCGTATTTCGATATCGGGAACGCCTGGGTGCTCAACAAAAACCAGTTGACGCGGCAGGTGCTCGACAACGAGGGAAAGATCCAGATCGAAACCGTCAAATTCCTGCCCGGAACAAACTCCGGTTTTCGGACGAGCACAGGCGTGGAACTTCAGGTTATGATGCCGGTCATTCAGGCGCCATTCCGCCTGATTTTCGCGTTCAATCCGAATCGTCTCGACCGGACGATCTTCGGCGGCGCCACCGGAGCGCCGTTCTTCTTCAGGGAAAAAGGCAGAGATTTCAAATTCACGGTTGGAAGAACGTTCTAGGAGCTTCCAGCCAGATTCGAGGGTGAGATGACAAGACAGTTCCTGGTTGTTTTGATTCTGATGATGTTGCCCGCGGCTTTGCTCGCGCAGGCGCAGGCCCCGGCGGCACCGCCGCAGGCGCCTCCGGCGGCCGCCCCGAGGCCGGCGGCACAGCCCGCGGCTCCGGCGGCTACAGGCGCCGCCAAGGTAGCGGTCGTCGATTTCCAACGGGCCATTACCGAGAATTCCGAGGGCAAGAAGGCGCAGGAATCCTTCCTGGCTGAGATCACTAAGCGGCAGTCGGATTTCGACAAGAAGCAGAAGTCACTTGACGACGCACAGTCCAAGCTCCGGACGCAGGAAAAAGTACTGGACGACTCGGCGAAGGCCAACCTGAGCAAGCAGATCGATCAGACGACCACCGAGCTGAATCGCATGAACGAAGACGCACAGAAAGAACTCGGTGATCTCCAGCAGAAGCTGTTCAGGCCGATCGCGGAGCGAACCCAGAAAGTCCTGCAGGCCTATGCGGCGGAAACCGGATTCGGCGTCGTGTTCGACATTTCCGGCCAGACCAATAGCATCATCTACTATCAGGATGTCTCGGACATCACTACTGAGATTATCCGCCGTGTGGATGCCGAAGCCGGTAAAACGGCTCCTGCGAAACCAGCCGAACCCGCTAAGAAGTAAGTTCGCGTAATTGGCGTAATTGGCGGCCGCGAATACGCCAATTACGCCAACAGACTTCCCCATGGAACTGCGCATAGCCGAAATCATGCGGATCCTTCCGCACCGGTACCCTTTTCTCCTCGTGGACCGCGTCATCGAGGTCGATCCGGACCGGCGGATTGTTGCGCTCAAGAATGTCACCATCAACGAGCCCTTTTTCAGCGGGCACTTCCCCTCCGCCCCCGTCATGCCCGCCGTCCTGACCGTCGAATCGATGGCTCAGGCGGGCGCGATCCTCGGCC
>QHXD01000285.1:0-1727 GCA_003223895.1 Acidobacteriota bacterium | reverse complement strand
ATGGGAATCGACGAGGCCAAGTTTCGCCGGCCTATCGTTCCGGGCGATCAGATGCGAATCATCGTGGAAGTGGTGCGCCGAAAAGCGATCGTCTGGAAAATGAAGGGCGAAGTCTACGTCGGCGACGAGCTTGCCGCCGAGGCGATACTGCTTTCCTCGATAGGTCAACAGCCGTGATTCATCCGACCGCGATCGTCAGCCCTGAAGCGCGGATCGGTGCTGACACGCATGTCGGGCCATACTGTCGAGTCGGAGACCGCGTCCGGATCGGCGAGCGCTGCCACCTCGAGTCTCACGTGGTTATTGAAGGCCCGACAACCATTGGGAATGACAACCGGTTCTTTCCCTTCGGAACCATCGGATTCCAACCGCAGGATCTCAAGTTCAAGGGCGAAGAAACGTTCCTCACGATCGGCTCGCATAACGTTTTTCGCGAGTACGTAAACATCAATCGCGGTACTAAAGGTGGGGGCGGCCACACGAAGATCGGCGACCACAATTTTCTGATGGTCTATGCGCATGTGGCGCACGACTGCATTCTCGGCAATCACATCATCATGGCCAACGCGGCGACGCTGGGCGGTCATGTGGTCATTGAAGATCACGCAACGATCGGTGCATTCTCCGGCGTACACCCGTTTTGCCGTATTGGGATACACGGCTATGTCGGCGGTTACAGCGTCATCACGAAAGATGTTTTGCCGTACTCCAAAACGGTCAGCGAACGAAACACGCACGCATTCGGCGTGAACACCATCGGCCTGGAGCGAAAAGGTTTTACATCCGAGCAGATCACCAGCATCAAGGCGGCTTTCCGGCTGCTGCTGCAGTCGAACCTCAACACCAGCCAGGCCGTCGAGGAGATCCGAAAGAAAATCCAATCGGCGGAAGTCCAGGTCCTGCTGGATTTCATCGAGGCATCGCCACGTGGCGTCATCAAGTAGATACGGTCTTATAGCAGGAAATGGAAAGTTTCCGTTCCTGGTACTGGAAGCGGCGCGAAGCCAGGGAATCGACATGGTCGTCGCCGCGATCAAGGAAGAGACGTTTCCGGAGATCGAACAGCACGCGAAGACCGTTCATTGGATGTCGCTTGGGCAACTTGGAAAATTGATCAAGACGTTCAAGTCGGAGGGCGTCGATCACGCGGTCATGGCGGGGCAGGTCAAGCACAAGCAGATTTTCAGCTCGATTGTGCCGGATCTCCGGATGATCCAGTTGCTGGCGAGCCTGGTGACGAAGAATACGGATTCATTGATCGGCGCCGTGGCGCGCGTTCTCGAAAATGAAGGTATTCAGTTGATCGATTCAACGCTCTTCCTGAGGCCGCTCTTACCCGATCCCGGCGTGTTGACGCGCCGGGCGCCTTCGGAAGAAGAGAAACGCGATCTCGATTACGGCTATAGGATCGCGCGAGAGTTGGGCCGGCTGGATCTCGGGCAGAGTGTGGCTGTAACCGACGGAGCCTGTATAGCGTTAGAAGCTATGGAGGGAACGGATGCCGTCATGGAGAGAGCGGCATCGCTGGTAAACGGGCGTCCTTTGCGGGTCGTCAAGCTGGCCAAGCCCAACCAGGACTTACGGTTCGATGTCCCGGTAATCGGCCCGGCGACCGTTCGGTTGATGGCCCGTCTAAGCGTGTCGGCTCTGGCGATCGAGGCGCGCAAGACGCTCATGATCGACCGGGAAGAACTGATCCGCGAGGCGGACGCGCAGGGAATATCGAT
>QHXD01000284.1 GCA_003223895.1 Acidobacteriota bacterium | reverse complement strand
TTCGCGCAGGCGCCGATTCGCTGGAACATGCGACGGATATGGATGATGAAACGATTGCCGAGATGGTTCGCAAGAACGTCTATTACGTGCCGACGATCGATCACAATCGCTATTATTACGACAACGCCGAACGCTTCAATTACGCTCCTGGCGCGAAAGAACGTCTCACGGATTTCATCGCCCGAAATCTCGAGACCGCGCGGAAGGCCGTCAAGGCAGGAGCCAGGCTTGTCATGGGTTCCGACGCAATCTACACCATGTTCGGCCAGAACACGCGCGAACTCGGCTGGTTCGTCAAAGCCGGCATGACGCCGGAACAGGCGCTGGCTTCGGCTACGAGTACAGCCGCAAAGATGCTCGCGATGGAGAAGTCGATCGGCGCGGTCGCTCCGGGGTTCTATGCGGACATCGTCGCGGTCGAAGGCGATCCTTTCGGGGATATCAATGTCGTAATCAATAACGTCCGCTGGGTGATGAAAGGCGGTGCGGTGGTAGTGGATAAGACGAAAAAATGAGTCGCGAGACTCACGATTCGGCCGCAACCGCCGCGATCAGCGCCTTGATGTATCCAAACGCGAAAGCGAAGCCCTGGTAACTATTCGTGTCGCCCTGGATCTTCGGAACGTGATCCGGCATCATCATCCCGTCAAATCCGACCTCCTTATAAACGCGCATCGCCTTCAACATATCGACATCGCCGTCGTCGATGAACGTTTCCTGGAAGTTGAGAAAACCTCCACGGATGTTTCGGAAATGAACGTTGAAGATCTTCTTCCGGCTGCCGAAGTAGCGGATCACATCGAAGATTTCCTGCCCGGGCTTCTGTAACATCTCCGCAACGGTGCCCTGGCAGAAATTCAGGCCGTGGTAGGCACTCTCCTTGATGGAAACAAATCGCTTGAGACCTTCAACCGAGCCGAGCACGGTTTCGACGCCCCTGAAACCCCGGCCTCGAGGCATTCCAGGATCTTGCGGGTGGCAAGCCAGCTTCACCTTGTATTCTTCAGCGACCGGAACCACGCGCTCCAGGAAATACGTAATGCGCTCCCAGTATTTGTCAGCATCAATGGGTCCCGCTTCGGTCAGCGGTGGATCCTGTTTCGCTTTGTCGTAAACGAACGTGCTGTATTCGGCACCACCGCGGCCCTTCGTCGATTCGGTGCGAGGCACACCGAGAAAAGTCATGTTGTATTTGAGACAAGGGATACCTGCCTTGGCCGTGTTCCGGATCATCTGGCAAACGTCATCGATCTCTCGATCCCGCTCCGGACTTCTGCCCAGCATGATATTTGGAAGCTCCGCCTTCGTGATGTAGTTGGAACTCATTGGCAGCGGCACCACGTCAAGTGTGAGGCCGAACGACTCGATACGCTCGCGGAGCCGCGAAAGACCATCAACCGACCAGCGCTCGTCAAGACGCTCAGAAGGAAGCCGGCTGCAGATGTAATTGACTCCGAACCCGGCCATGACTCGGAGGATTTCGTCCGAGTCGCCGTGCTGCGTCCCAACCTTCATCAGCGCTTTCCGCTGCTTCCCCTTGCTGTTCGCAGACTGACGCGCTGGGCTGGCGGCTACTTGCGCGGCCGCAACAGCCTCGGCCAATTGGCCGGCTGCGATTCCGCCTCCAGCCATACGCACGAACTTCCGGCGGTCCATGTGGCCTCCTTACTTTGTGCAGTCTATTACAATCAGGCCCTTCCTTAAAGCTTGACTGCCACTGACCCACGCATTCCCCTCCTCTTGGAGGCTGAACTGTCCAAATTAAAAGGTGAGAAGTGGACGAAAACCGCGTCGTCAGCCGCGAGTAGCCCATTTGAATTTTTGAGATGTCTCCAGCGGGCCACGTAGCCGCGGGCTTTACGCCCGCGTTCAAGCACAATTAAAGAATTCTAATGGCGGAATTTGAACACGGGCATAAAGCCCGCGGCTACGTGCATTCCCCGTCGTTCTGCTTAATTGGGACACTTCAGCCTTGCGAAAGAGGAGTGGCTGTGTCAGGGCAAAAAGCCGGGTTTTCAACGTGCTGAAGGGGTACAATCTGTTTCACGTCGACAAACGCACGAACTGAACAGGAGGGTTTCCAATGAACCACCGATTTCTCACTTCTACAGTTGCTCTGGTGGTCGTGATACTTGTGGCGGTACCCGCCTCCGGCCAGAAGACCTGGACTCCGCCCCGCACAGCCGATGGTAAGCCGGACATTCAAGGAATCTGGACGAACGCCACCGTAACACCTTTGGAACGGCCTGGTGAGTTCGCCGGGAAACAGTTCCTGACGGAAAAGGAAGCGGCTGAATTCGAAAAGAAAGCGGTTTACGACGCTAACGGAGATCGCCGGGATGGAGCTGCCGATGCCGACGTCGGCCGTGCCTATAACGAGTTCTGGCGGGATCGGGGAAAGGTCGTATCCACAATGCGGACCTCGTTGATTGTCGATCCAGCGGACGGAAAAGTTCCTCCTGTAACACCGGAAGGTCAGAAAAGAAACGCCGAACGCGCAGAAGCCAGACGACGATTGGGCGGCGCCTTTGATGGTCCGGAGAACCGATCCTTACAGGAGCGCTGTCTTTTGACACCGCAGTCCGGACCCCCCATGCTGCCTGCGAATTACAACAGCAACTACCAGATCGTTCAAAATCCCGATTATGTGGTGATCGTGACGGAGATGATTCATGACGCTCGAGTCATCCCGTTGAACGGTAGCCCGCATCTTCCCAAAAACGTCCGCCAGTGGTTCGGAGACGCGCGCGGCCATTGGGAGGGCAATACGCTCGTCGTGGAGACAACCAATTTCACCGATAAAACGAACTTCAGGGGATCCAGCGAGAACCTCCGTATCATCGAACGATTCACGCGTACCGACGCGGACACGCTCCGCTACCAGTTCACGATCGAAGATGAGACGACCTGGGCCAAACCCTGGTCCGGAGAAATTCCCATGAAGAAGGCTATTGGGCAGCTATTTGAATACGCTTGTCACGAAGGAAATTACGGCCTGGCGGGCGTCCTTGCCGGGGCGCGGGCCGAAGAGAAAGCCGCTGCGAAAAAATGAGCGGCTGCGAATGCAAGCCCGATAGGGCGCAGCCATCAAGAAAACGGAGCGAAATAACATGAGATTCGTTTTGAGTTCGATTGCCATGATTGCGTTGATGGTGACGGCAGCTCAGGCGCAGGTCACATTCACGAAGGATGTTGCGCCCATCTTGCAGAGCCACTGTCAGGTATGTCATCGGCCGGACACGTTTGCGCCGATGTCATTGCTCACCTACGAGGACGCGCGGCCCTGGGCCAGGTCGATCAAGGAGAAGGTCGCCCTTCGGGAAATGCCGCCCTGGTACGTCGACAAGAATGTGGGCGTGCGCCATTTCACAAACGATGTGTCGCTTTCCGATGAAGAGATCGCCACGATCGTCAAGTGGGCGGACAGCGGCGCGGTGAAGGGAGACCCCGCAGACATGCCGAAGCCGCGCCAGTTCGAAGATCTGGACAAATGGCACATCGCTACGCCGGATCTCGTCGTGACGCTGCCGAAAGATCTCATCGTGCCGGCCAAGGCGCCCGACCGGTGGGTGGACATCGTCGTGGATCCCGGCCTGAAGGAGGATCGATATCTCCAGGCGATCGAGACGAAACCGACGAAGGGTTTTAGAGTGGTCCACCACGCGGTAACGTCGATGAAGAACGACGAGGATGGTGATGTCGCCCCCGATGGCGGCAGCAACGACCAGGGAAACTTCCTCAATGAATACGCCCTCGGCAAGAACGGAGACGTGTTCGCGGAGGGCGCGGCCCGCTTGATCAAGGCCGGGACCAAGTTCAGCTTCAATTTGCATCTTCATGCGATTGGCCAGGAGATGGCGGCGAATGTTGCTCTGGGTCTCAAGTTCTATCCAAAAGGGTACGTGCCAAAATATGTCCAGCTCACCGATCGGATCGGCCGCAGCGCCGATCTCGACATTCCTCCAAACACGGACAACGTGCGGACCGATGGCTACACTACTCTCACCAAACCAACGCGGATTCTGTCATTCCAGCCTCATATGCATAACCGCGGGAAGGCGCAATGCATGGAGGCCATCTACCCGGGCGGCCAGAAAGTCGAGATGCTGAGCTGCGTCAGTCGATATCAGTTCGCGTGGCACCTCGTGTATCTCTACAACGAGGACGAGCAGCCGCTGCTGCCTGCAGGCACCGTTCTGCATGTCACTTCGTGGCATAACAACTCGGCCTCGAACAAGTTCAACCCGGATCCGGACGCGCAGGTGACCTATGGACAGCGGACCATCGACGAAATGGGTTTCTCCTGGGTCAGCTATTACTATTTGTCCGACGAAGAGTTCAAACAGCAGACTGAAGTTCGAAAGGCAAAACTGAAGAGGCAAGTTGAATGACAAGGCGGGGAAATTGGGCAGCCGGTATCGCCTGTTGTTTCCTTCTGGTTCTGGCCGCCGTTACTTTCGGCGGCCAGATCCGGTTTGCGACAGGTCAGGATGTCGCTCCCGTTTTTGAAGGATGGGAACAAAACCCCGACGGAACCTACAGCATGGTTTTCGGGTACCTCAACCGGAATTACGAGGAGGAGGTCGACATCCCGATCGGGCCGAACAACGCGATCGAGCCATCCGGTGATCGAGGCCAGCCGACTCATTTCTATCCCAGACGCCAGCGCTTCGTGTTCAAAGTTGTCGTGCCAAAAGACTGGGACAAGCAGCAGAGACTGGTATGGACACTGACCTCGCGGGGAAAGACCAACCAGGCGAAGGCCTGGCTCCAGCCGGAATGGGAATTGAACGATGAGGTCATCGCCGAAAACAACGGAGGCGGTGTTATCGCACCAGGCAATGAAGCCCCCTCGATCAGGGGAAGTTCAGCTCAAACCGTGACTCTGCCGAATGCGGTGACCTTGACCGTCACGGCCACCGACGACGGACTTCCCAAACGGACCTTGCGCCCGGGCGCTTCCAACTCCGTTTCAGACCCCAACCTGCTTTCCAACCAGGATGCCGCCCGCCGCGAATCGGGCGTGCAGATCAAGTGGATCGTGTATCGGGGTCCAGGCAAAGTTCAATTCAGTCCGGCTACCAGCGGCGCAGCAGTGTACGGCCAGCCGGTCACACTCACTTCGAAAGCGAGCTTCAGCGCGCCCGGCACATATGTGCTTCGGGCGGTCGCGAACGACGGGCAGCTGTCCTCGACGTATGATGTGACCGTGACTGTGAAGTAAGGCATTAAACACAAAGACACAAAGGGCACAAAGAAAGGCCGGAATTAATGACTATTTTAATTCCGGCCTTTCTTTGTGTCTTTATGCCCTTTGTGTCTTTGTGTTTAATGCCTCTACTTAGCAGCCCACTTCAACACGCGCGCCCCGAACGACTCTCCAAGGTAAATGTTCCCCTTCGAATCGCTCGCAATACTATGAACGTGGAAGAACTGTCCGGCGCCGTGTCCGCCGTACCCACCGAAGAAGCCCACGACCTCGAGCGAATCTCGATTCAGGATCTGCACCTTCTTGTTGCTCCCGTCCGGAACGTAGATGAACTGTTGCTGTTTGTCCGGTGAAAACGCGATATCAAACGCGGTTCCTTCGTTCGAAGACGTCTTCCGCTCAATGTATCCTTCCTTGACGAAAGTTCCCTCCGGTTTGAAGACTTGAATCCGGCTATTCACGCGGTCCGCAACGTAGACCAGGCCGTCGTTCGAAATTCGAATACCATGCAGAAGGTTGAACTGCGGCGAGCCCGGTCCCTCGTATACGCGAGCGCGGGGAGCGTTGTCGTCGGGCTTGTTTCCATAGGCTCCCCACATCCGTTTGAAGGCGCCCGTATCCGCGTCGAAAACAATCACGCGCCGGTTGTTGTACCCATCCGCGACGAAAACCTCATTCGTCTTTGGGTACACCACAATGCCCGCAGGCCGGTTCAGGTTCTCGGTGTCATTATTGCCGCCGGATTTTCCGTGGTGGCCGATCTGCAAAAGGAACTTCCCATTCCTGGTGAACTTCAGAATGTTCGTGTCCTTCCCTCCGTTCCCGGTGATCCAGACGTTTTCTTTGTAATCGACAAAAATCCCGTGCTCGAGGTCGGGCCATTCGTAGCCGGGACCCGGGCCGCCCCATCCTTGAACGACATTCCCGGCCTGATCGAATTCGNNNNGTGGAATGCAGCAATCGGCTTTGTTGGACGCCGCGTATTTATCATGATCGTCCAGGCTGCGCGGGCGCGTCGTTACCCACAGGTGGTCGTGTGAATCGACATAGGTTCCGCCAACCTGCCCCATCATCCATTTGTTTGGCAGAGGTTTCGGCCAAAACGGATCGGGCTCGAACTTTGGGACTGCCCGCGGCCCAGGGCCACGCTGCGCGGTGGCGGCGACTGTAAGCATCAGGAAGGCCATCGCGGCCAGGGTCTTGAGCTTCATAGTCACCTCGTTAGAACATCGCGATTGGATTTACCGGTGAGCCGGTACCCCTGGGTATGGGCAATGGCGCGATGGTCAGCATGAATTCCCACCGGTTGCGTGCTGCCGCAGCTTCGCTCACCGCGTCGAAATCGGCACGATCGAGGAGGTGGATTCCCAGGATCGTCAGAGCGAAGTTGTGCACAGAGGAGGGAGGAAGATCACCGGCCGGGTGGGGCGCGTAATCGGGTGTCTCCCAGCCGAGTATCGCGATATCGCGCTTCTTCAGCCACGGGATGACCGAATTATCGAGCCCTGCCATCCCTTCGTTGATTGGCCATGGACCAAGCCTGGCGCGCCGTGTCCAACGTCCCCAGCGCAGGAGGAGGGCGTCACCTGCTCCTGCTTTCACGCCCGCCTTCTTTTCCCACGCCTCCAGGTCTTCAGGGAAGATTCGCGTTCCCAGTTCGAGGTAATCCACACCCTTGAGCTTCGGGATGTCATACAGAACACCCCGTGTAACGATCCCGCTCTTCATCGTCAGAATGGAATTCTTTCCAGCGCCGTGGTCCATCGTAACCACGCCGGCAACGGGATAGCCGTTCCACATTTTCCCGTCGAAGAAGACGTGAGCGAATGAATCCAAGTGGGTCGTGCCTGCGCCGTGGATGCAGGGGTAGCCAATCCTATCCATTGCGCTCGATTGGTTGGCTATCAGCATCGACCATTCGACCGGACATGGGACATCGATACCCTTTTCCGTGGCAGCATTTGAAGCGAGAGAGACCGAGATCCCGTCCTTCACCAGCGCTGCCGCCTGCTTGCG
>QHXD01000283.1:5798-11920 GCA_003223895.1 Acidobacteriota bacterium | reverse complement strand
CAACTCGCCTTCGAGATCTTCGAGAGCGCGCAGGCCATGGGTTTCCAGCATGAAAGGATCGGCCTTCCAGGTTGCCAGATTCATCGCGTGTAGCCGCGCCATGACCGCTGCGGCCATGGGAATCTCTTGCAAGACTGAAGTCGCGCGTGCCCCCGCAACGCCGGCGGCCAGGGCTCCCAGCCTCTTTCCGATCAATGTCTCCTGCCTGTGGTGCGCCTGCAGTTGTTCGACAAGATCGTAGTACCGTGAGAGCGCTGGCACTGGTGAGAACAATGCTGCGGTTTCCTCAAGAAGCAATCGGCCGCCCGAGCGAAGGTGTTGGACACTCGTGGTCAGGACGTCCGCTGGCCGATGAATGTGGGTAAGCAGGAAGCGGCAATAGATCAGGTCTGCTTCCCGATCCGGGTATGCCGGAGACAGAACGTCGATGTCTCGAAACGTGAGTTCAGGATACTGGCGTCGCGCGATGGCGAGAAAGGTTCCGGAACGTTCGTAGCCCGCAACCCACGGTGCATTCGTCACGTCACGCACAAGAGCCGTCGTCGCACCAATGCCGCTGCCCAGATCCAGCGCCAGTTCCACCCAGCCAGGCTTTGTCCCTTGCAGAAAACGCCGGGAGGATGGAGCAAATGCGGCCGCTAAGTATTCGAGCCGCAGGGCGGCAAGCCGGTTGTCGCCAAATGAATAGTGAGACTTTGAGGTATCGTTAGATGATTGTTCCATGGTTTTTTCGGCCAGAAGGCCCCTGCTCACCATGGAATCAGGCAAACCCTCAGGGCCGGCCTTTCGTTTGAGATTTGTTCTAAAGGAGTTCCGGCACCCCGCGTCAGCTGTCTAATCGCCAACGCCAGAGCCTGGCAGGGTTTTGTTGCGAGGGAAGCAACATGACGTGAATTTTAGCACGTGAAGATGAGGTGGCGTTGAAAGATCTCCTCCGCGCTGCAGTGGCGCTCACTCTCAGGAGCAGCCTGATTCCGCGTCCCACTGGCCGACGCAATTGAATTCTTCGCGCCGGGCGAGGCGCTAAGGTTTGTACCCAAGAAAAATCGTGTGACGAGGACCGCCTTTTTTCAACCGGCCACGCACGGATTCCACCTCGACATCGAATCCGACATAGTGAAGTCAAGCGGATATCTGTCGCAAGGCGAGTGTTGGGGTTTCGTATCCTCCTGAAGAAGTCTTCTCTGCTGCATCATGCCATTGAGAATTTCCGTCGCCATGATGTACTGCGCCTCCTGGGCCGAAGCATTAACAGCCGCTTTGAAGGCGAGTTTCGTGGTTCGGAGCTTTACACGGATCTGTGAATTTTTCCGCCGTTATAAGTATTTCTCCGCGTTGAACTACGCTGCACGCGTTGTGAAGAATTGAAGCACGGAGCGAGAGGCTGCGTATCGACGACAGGACGGGGTGTTCCCAAGAGGAGACAAATTGACGCGGCATCAATCCACGGGTTGCCCGGTCGGCAGCAGGGTCGCTGCGGCGATCGGTCTGCGCCCCGTTCTAGCGGTGATCGTTGCTGCGACTTTGACCTTCGCGCAGGCGCCAACGGAGAAGGCCCGAAGCGTCCTCATGAGCTCCGATCCGCCGGATGCGGCTTTTGCTGCCGCGTCCGGGCCCACAGCGAATGCTGATGTACAGCCGCTGCAGAAGCCGACGGACGACCTGGTCAATGAGCCTGCCCTCCCCTCTGGGCCGCACGAGGTGCAGAACCGAGTCCGTAAGCTCGACCTACCGATATCGATCGAGAAGATCCTGGGAATCCGCAAGCAGGGCGGAGGACCCAAGGCAGCATTTCTGACGAGCGGACGTAAGTCGGGACAGGGACGCGCCATTTCTTGCAACGTGGTTTTAAACAACACTGCGGTTTCAGCGTCACCACTTTCGTTGGTTGATGCGGCACCTAACCTCGTGCCGTTCTTCAATAACGGACCCGTATTCGGACTGCCAGGAACCATAGAGGGGGACTTCTGGCATCGTACTCAATTGATTGGCGATCCAAACTGCAAACGATCAGACCTGGCCCGTCGCGGACTCTTCATTGATCTGTACGCCACCAGCGCCTATCAGGACGTGACGTCGGGTGGCTTGAAAACCGGCAACTCCTTCGTCCAAAACACCCAGCTTTCAATAAATCTAGACACGGCGCGAGCAGGACTCTGGCCGGGAGGGCTGTTCCATTTCACCGTGCAGTCGCGATATGGAAGCTCGCCTGACAACACTTTCACCGCAGGGTCCTTCGCACCCGAATATACGGGGCTCGAGCTGCCCGGTCCTCTCTTCTGGCATGATACATTGCCGTCTGAATACTCTCTGATTCAGGCGGTCAGCAAAAAATTCAACTTTATATTGGGTAAGATCAACGGTCTCTTTATTGCTGACCAAACGTTATTCGGCGACCGCTTCAGATACTACTTTGCAAACTCCAACCTCAATAAGAACCCGATTTACAACAATTTTTTCAAGACAACGACGCTGGCCGCTGTAGGTGTGTGGACGACGACACCATGGTTAACCATCGCCGGCGGAGTGCACGATCCCCATACTCAGCCAAACACCCTTGCCGCAAACGCTTTTCACAACGGGGAGGTCAACCTTTATGTGGAAGCGATCTTTACATACACTGCTGGCAGTCTACCGGGCCAAATCGTGCCAGCTTTCAATTGGGCCAACGAGCCGAAGATCGATCTGGAGTCACCGTTCGGGCATTTGTCACCGGCGCAGATTCCTCAAGCTGTGGATGTCCTCCTGGGTAATGATTCGACTGCTGGCCTGCCGACCAATTTTAAAAAGAGTAGCTTTTTTGCGCTTTCGAATGTCTCGCAATATCTGTTCGTAAAAGAGGAGGACCCTTCGGTGATTGTCGAAAAGCTGAGGACCGGCCAGCCGCTTCGTGGAATTGGGGTGTTCGGACGGCTCGGGCATGGTGGACCTGAGGCTTTAAATACGGTCAATCGGCATGCGAGCGTGGCGCTTATTGCCCGCGGTCTCCTGGGCAGCCGGCAATATGACAGCTTCGGTATGGGGTTTTACTACAACGGGATCAGCAGGAACTTGAGGAATAGCATCGGGCAGCTCACAGACGGTACGACTGTTAAAAACGAGAACGGAATAGAGATTTTTTACGACCTCGCCATCACTCCGGCGATCAACGTGAACGCAGGCTATCAGCATATCTGGAACCCCTTAGTTGCCAGTGTGGCCGTGAAGCAAAATCACGCAGACCTATTTCTGGCCCGTCTCAATCTGGTGTGGTGAGGAATCGGTCACACCGGAATTCTCTAAATGTACTGTGAAACCAGCCGTTTGCCACCATTTGGAGCTGCTGCAACAAGCCGCCGGAGGAATATGTTTCAGCGACGAACTGATGGTATTAGCCAGCAAATTTTGCCAAAAAGTATTAGGATCTGGGACGGGACTGGCCAACAAACTTTAGCTCGGCCAGCCCGTCTAAAAAAAGGTTTTGAGCACACTTGCTGATCAATTTAGTCACGACCTCTCCACGCTACTCAGGAGTGGTGCGCTGGAAGGCAGCTTCGCCGACTTCGTGCAACTCTCCGGTAAGAATCTGGAAGCGCGGACGCGGCGCTACGACGAGTGGCGTAGCAATCGTTTGAAGCACGGAGTGTGGCCTTTCTCAACCGAGCTTCAGTCCGGTCCTGGGCCCGAGGTCACCGTTATCGATGAGGCGGGGAAGCAACGGACAGGCGTGAACTTCGCGTCGCAGGACTACCTTGGGCTTGCCGCGCATGCTGGAGTTCGAGCCGCAGCCATTGAGGCTATTAATCAGTACGGCACACACATTGCTGGTGCCCCGGTACTGCAGGGAAACTCAAGTCTGTCATTGCGGCTACAAAAAGCGTTGGGGGAGATGGTCGGACTCGAACACGTTGTCTTGTTCCCAACCGGTTGGGCGGCCGGCTATGGTGTCATCGCGGCACTGGTGCGAGACGCGGACCACGTAGTGCTTGACCAATACGCCCACAATTGCTGCGTCCAAGGAGCGATGGCTGCGACTCGCAAGGTGCATAGGGCACGGCACCTATCGACTAACGGTCTCGTTCGACACCTCCCTCGGATCCGGGCCGGCGATGCGAAGAACGCGATCCTGGTCGTCACCGAGGGCATCTTTTCGATGGACGGTGACTCGCCAGATCTGGCAGCCCTCCAAAGCGCTTGTAGAGAGTATGAGGCGACTCTCCTGGTGGATGTTGCCCATGATCTAGGAGCGGTCGGGCCTGACGGCACGGGGTCCCTCGGGCTGCAGGGCCTCCATGGCAAAGTCGATTTGGTCGTAGGCAGCTTCTCCAAAGTATTCGCGTCGAATGGTGGTTTTGTGTCCACATCGTCGACCGCGATCCGCGAGTACCTGCGGCCCTACGCACCGTCGCACACGTTTTCAAATGCTATCTCGCCCCCGCAGTCCGCGGCAGTCCTGATGGCACTTGAGATCGTCCGGAGCGTCGAAGGCGAGGCACTGCGGCAAAAGCTGCACGGAGTGGCCCAAGTTCTGCGCGAAGCGCTCACTGCGGCGGGAGTCGTGTGCCTCGGCAAGCCGGGACCGATTGTGCCGGTGCTCTTGGGACGAGAGGCGTTGGGCCGGATCATGGCGGCCTTGTGTTTCGACCGGGGTGTCTTCGCGAACTTGGTCGAATACCCGGCAGTGTCCGTTGGTGCGTGTCGGTTCCGCATGCAAGTCATGGCAACACACACGCCCGCGCAGGCGCAGTTCGCAGCTGAGGTCACCGCATGGGCATATCAGCTCGCCAAGAAACTTCTTGCGCATCCCACAAGTGCCGGAACCGCCGTCTAAGGTAAAATCAAACGCGGCCGGTTTTTTTTCATCTCATCCGTAAATCGCCGGTGATAAATCGCGGGAATTCCGGATAGCGATCCCGTCTTACCTTCGGTACTCTGATCTCCAAATTCAACATGAGGAGATTACCGGTTGTAACTGATGAGGCCGTACGAGCGCACGCTCATAAGACATCCATTGCGAAGGCATGATTAAGCATGCTATCCGCATGTTTTCGTTAACAGGAATCCAGCGTTACGGTGTTGCTGTACTGGCCGTAATGCTTACTGCTGCTCTCCGTATCGCGCTGGGCTCGATTTTGACTCAAGACCTGCCTTTATTCCTCTTCATCTTGCCGATAACTCTGGCTGGCTCGTCGGGTGGATTGGGTCCAGGTCTGCTGGCCACTGGTCTTTCGTTGCTCTTCGTAAACCCTCCAGATCTAACCAGAGCGCTCAGCCTGGGATTCACCGGTACGGTGTTCAGCATCCTGTTTGACAGGGCCAGAAAAGCAATCAAAGCAATAATCGAAGGCCGGCGCTTTGTGCAAAACGTCATCGATGGCTTGCCAAGTGGTGTTTCCATCTACGATGTGCGGCAGAAGAGAATCGTCTTCATCAATCGCGCTGTCGCGGACGCGCTCGGCTCCGTTGCGGGCCAGGAGCTGCCTGAGCCTGGGTTCATCCGCTCGATGATGCACCCGGACGATTGGCAACCATTTGTGGACCACATAAAAGGATTCTCCGGTTTGGGCGAGGGCGAAACTGGAGAGTTTGAATTCCGCTGCTGCGTCAATAGCGGTCCCTGGCGCTGGTTTCATGCTCGCGACCAGGTGTTTCGTCGCAACGAAGACGGCAGTGTGCGGGAGATCATCAGCACAGTAATCGACATCACGGAACGTAAGAATGCGGAGGACGACGCCAGGTTCATGACCGATCTGGACCACGCGATAATGCCGCTTACGGATGCAAAAGAGATCGTGGCTGTCACGGTGCGAATGCTGGGCGAACACATGAGTTTAGACCGCTGCGGCTATGCTGAGGTCGAAGCAGACCAGGATCATTTCGTGATGCTCGGCGACTACACCCGCGGCGCAACGCAGAACATGACGGGCCGATACCGGATGTCCGACTTTGGTGAAAGAGAACGGAACGTTTTGCTGGAAGGCCAAACGTACGTCATCAATGACATTGAGGTCGAATCGCCGCCCGGCACGGACATTTCTCTATACCTGCGCGCGAAAATCCGCGCTTTGGTATGCGTGCCGTTAAACAAGTCCGGTCACTTCGTGACCAGAATGGCTGTCTACCAAAGCACGCCCCGGCGTTGG
>QHXD01000283.1:0-5706 GCA_003223895.1 Acidobacteriota bacterium | reverse complement strand
ACCGTGCCTTCATTGCGATCAGCTCGGAAGGCATCTGGCGTTTTGAACTCGAACAGCCGATCCCGGTGATTCTGCCTGTGGACGATCAGATCGAAATGCTTTACCAATTCGCGTACCTCGCTGAATGCAACAACGCCATGTCGCGAATGTACGGCTACGACAGCGCGGCTGAGATTTTGGGCGCGCGGCTCGGAGATCTACTGGTCCGGTCCAACCCGAAGAATATCGAGTTTCTTCGTGCTCTCCAGCGCAGCGGTTACAACCTCAACGATGTCGAGACACACGAAGTGGACAGGTACGGGAAAACCAAAGTCATCCTGAACAACTTGAGCGGCATTGTCGAAAACGGAGTGGTCGTCCGCGCCTGGGGAACACAACGCGACATCACCGCTCAAAAGCAGGCTGAAGACGGGTTGCGCGCGAGCGAAGAGCGATACCGGCGGTTGACCGAGCTTTCGCCAGACGGTGTGGTTGTCGCCAGCACCGACGGGACGATCCATTTGGCCAATCCGGCAGTGTTGCGGATGCTCGAAGCCGCCGCAACGGACGTGACCGGGCGGAACCTCTTCGATTTCGTTGCGCCCGAATTCCATGACCACTGCAGGGTATTGATGAAAGCCCTGATGACCAAAGGAACGCCGGTGACTCAAGTGGAGGGCGCATTGCGGAGCACGGATGGCCGCATTGTACCAGTCGAAGTTAGCGCGGTCAGGTTCGATGGAAACCAGCAGTTCGGCCAACTCGTCATCCACGACCTTAGCGGACGGAAACAGGCGGAAGCCGAGCGTGAGCGCTGGTCTAGAGAGATCGAACGCGAACGCGATCGTTTGAGGCGGATTCTGGAACAGATGCCCATCGGAGTCATCATCGCCGAAGCGCCATCGGGTCGTCTCGTTTTTCACAACATCGAAGCGTCGCGATTGCTCCACCGTCCGTTCCTGATCGCCGAAGATTATCGGGCATACACACAGTACGGCGCGCTGCTGGAGGATGGCCAACCCTATCCAGCCGAGGCGTATCCCGCCGCGCGCTCGCTGAGATCGGGAGAGGTAGTCAAGAGCGAAGAGATCAAGTACCGACTCGCTGACTCCACGGAAACGTACTTCTCTGTCAATTCTGCACCAATCTATAATCCGGAAGACCGGATGGTTTCGACCATCGTTACATTCATTGACATCGGCGAGCGGAAGCGGGCCGAGGCGGCCTTGCGCGAGAGCGAGGAGCGATTTGCAAAAGCGTTCCAGGCCAGTCCGGATGGCCTGGTCATTTACCGGATTGCCGACGCCGTCGTTCTTGAAGTTAATGATAGCTTCGTTTCAATGTTCGGCTATGCTCGCGATGAAATCATCGGCGAAAGCCTCGTTCAGATCGGAGTCTATTCGGATCCTGCGTCCCGTGAACGGGCGTTAAAGATTTTAAAAGAGCAAGATTTCGTCCGTGACTTTGAGCTCACGATGAAGCGGAAATCAGGGGAAGTGCGATGGATCCTGTTCTCTGCCGAACCAATGGACCTTCGTGGCGAACATTGTTGGTTGACGCTCAGCCGCGACATTACTGAGCGCAAACGCATCGAAGAGGAGCGCGAACAGGCCTTGCTGCAGGAGAAAAGGGCGCGTGAGGAAGCCGAAACGGCGAGCCGGATGAAAGATGAATTTCTGGCCACAATCTCGCACGAATTGCGTACACCTCTGACTGCGATCGTCGGCTGGGCGAGCCTGCTCACCCACCGCTCGCTCACGGAATCTCAGACGCGACACGCGTTGCAGGTGATCGATCAAAGCGCGAGATCACAAACCAGGCTGGTCGACGACATCCTGGACACCTCTCGCATCATCACCGGGCGATTGAAGCTCGACGCCCACCCGCTTGAGATCTCGTGGGTCTTTCAGGCCGCCATTGACGTCATCCGGCCCAGCGCCGAAGCGAAGAGAATTTCTTTAGAGGTAGTCACCGATGAGCGGGGTGGCATCGTCTTTGGCGATGCCAACCGCTTGCAGCAGGTGATCTGGAACCTGCTTTTGAATGCAGTTAAGTTCACAAACGAGGGAGGGCGTGTCGAGGCAAGGCTGAGCCGGACTGACGGCCAGGTCGAGATTTCCGTCACCGATACTGGGATGGGCATTGATCCTCAGTTCCTGCCCTATGTCTTCGATCGATTCCGGCAAGCTGATAGCACGTCGACACGCAGGTACGGCGGATTGGGCCTCGGTTTGGCCATCGTCCGTTACCTGGTCGAGATGCACGGCGGCACCGTTGAGGCATCGAGCCCGGGAAAAGGTCAGGGCGCGACCTTCAAGGTCCGATTTCCCATAGCTTCACCGGAGGTCCTCCTGCAAGCGGCAAAGCGGCCGGGAGCGGAGTTGAAACAGCCGACGGGGCCCAGTCACATGGAAGAAAACCCAAACCTGGGTGGCGTCCGCGTATTGGTTGTCGAAGATGATCCATATACACTCGAGATTCTCAAAGTAATTCTCCAAAATCGCGGCGCCGAGGTGATCACTGCGCTCTCAGCAGCCGACGCGCTCAAAGCTCTCGAACGCTCCCGGCCAGATGCGCTGATTTCGGATATCGCTATGCCGGACCAGGATGGGTACGAACTCATCGAGAAGATACGCCAACGTGGCCCGGAACGGGGAGGAGATATCCCGGCCGCTGCGCTGACCGCTTACGCCAGAGTCGAAGATCGCATACACGCTCTGACGGCCGGGTTCCTGATGTACGTGCAAAAGCCGGTTGACCCTGACGAGTTGGTCGCCGTCGTGGCCAATCTGACGCGACTTCGGCATTGACGGGAGGATAGTTCGGTTAAGCGCTGTGCATCGGGTATAGGGCGTCGTTAAAAACATGCAAATCACGCTGCCCTGCGCAGGCCGGCTGGAATGCGTCCCGTATTCATACACCATTCCAGCGTCGGCTGCAGCGTCGATTCGGCGTTGCGAAATCGCACGCCAAGCTCGCGCACGGCCTTGCGATTATCCGTAAACCAATACAGCGTCGCGTAAGGAACAATCTCGGGATTGAATGGCAGCGGGACATGGAATTTCCGTCCGAGCCATGACGTGGCGCGTATCGTGGGAGTCGGAAGAGTGATGAAGGTCTTCCTAAGGGAGAGAAGCTGGTTGGTGAGCTCAGCCAGATGACGAACCGTGATGTTCTGGCCGGCCAGAATGTAGCGTTCTCGGTTTCGACCCTTTTCCAGCGCGACAATTATGCCGGCAGCCACATCGTCCACGTAGACGATGCTGGTTCCTCCCTTGCATACCGCGACGGGATTGGATCTCGCAAAATCGATTAGGTTTCCCGCAGTCACCAGTTCAATGTCGTTCGGTCCATACACTTCGCCGGGATTGACGATGCTGACCGATATGCGATCGGAATATTCTCTGCAGAACTCCTCCGCACGGTGCTTTGCCTCGGCATATGGGTAGCGTTCCAGACGCAGCGGGGATCGGCTGTCTTCGTTCTGCAGAGCCGGCCCGGGAGTTCCTGCCAGAGCCACAATGGAGGACACGTAAACCATCCGCTCGATTCCAGCCGCGGTTGCGGCTCTCAAAACATTCAGGGTTCCACCGGCTACAACATCGAACATGAAAGGGGAGTGCATCAGATTCCACTTCGCAATACCCGCAAGGTGAATGACAACCTCGCACCCCTTCGCAGCGGACTGCAGGGAGGAGAAATCCAGAAGGTCGCCAACCACAAGCTCGCAACCGAGATGTGCAATGCGATCGAGCCTCGACGTACGCCGCACCAGGCAACGGATATCAAGACCGCGAGCGCGAAGCATGCGCACAACCACTGAACCGATGAAACCGTTACCACCTGTGACCAGAATTTTCATGGATCTCCACAAACCAGCGCGCCCCGCCGTCACAAAAGTTAGTGCACTTCGCGCACCAACGCCCACAACAGGGGTGTCGTTTCTTATCCGCAAGGGCTCACCTGCAAATCGAAGAACGTCACGTGATAAGAGAGCGCTAAATACTGGGCGTCTGAAAGAAAATTTCCGGCTTCGCGATGGCACATCGGTGGAGGCAGCGCAGGGCGAACTGGAGTCGATTGCTGAGCGGTTGGCGGAGCTTTATCCCAAAGACAACCGGGACTGGTCCGTCCTCGTGAGGCCCTTCGCACAAGATCTCGTGCGCGACGTCCGGCAGGCATTGTGAACGGAGCGGCAGCGGCAAAGCGCAGAAGCACCCGCGAGCACCGCGTCTACAAAGTGCGACCGTGTTATCGACCGAACTGGTCTGAAGCTGGAAGTTGCAGCGTCACCCGAGGCTCGTTGCCCACGACTCTCGTGATGTGACCTTTACCGGTCGTATCTTCGACAAGCTCGATGTGCCCGGGTTCCACGGCAATCTTTTTTCCTCCCGACACCTCGAGCTCTCCCCGTCCGCTGAGCGTAATCACGTATTGGCGGCGGGGAGCAGTATGCCAGTCGCTAACTCTGCCGGCCGGTGCGCGATGTAGTTCTGCTCCGGAAATGGCCATCATTTTGAAAATGTCGTTGGTGGCGCCTGGAGTGAATTTGGCTTCTATTTCTTCGGCGTGCGTCTGGCCGTCCGGCCCGGTGTAGAGCCGGGTGATAAAGACGGGTTTGAGTTTTTGAGCCCCATCCACATTGCGTCCCGTCTGCGCTGCGGATATCAAAACAGACAGACCCAACAAACCCGCAGCGATGAACCACGTGATTCTTGATCTCATCAAGTGCCGCATCTACCCCTCCTCATTCTTAGTCATGCGGTTGTGAAGGCCGGGCGGCTTTCGCCCTTATTACTTTGGCGCCGGCGGGTCGTATCGCTTGTTGCTCACGCTCACCGGATGCGTGTCGCCGCGGTGGCATGTCCAGCAGGTCACCACCTGCTCCCCGACGGGGAAAACGCCCGTGCCGGGAAAATTTGAATTGATCTGCCGCACCAGCATGATCATCTTGCGCGCGATATCCTTCCGCGGGTTGATGTCCACTTCCTGGGGCCTTCCGCCGCCGTGACAGTAGTTGCAGTCCACGTTGAGCGCGTCGCGAAACTCGCCCATCAACGAGTCTGCGCCGTGTACGTGAGTATCCGGAGGCAGCAACTTTAGACTGACCCCGGGTGTCTGAGCCGGCGGTGGTGCGCCCAGCGAGTTACCCCGGTTGTAGAATTTCCTGGGCGCCTTTGTCTCCGGCTTTACGCTTCCACGATGGCACGTGCTGCAATCCACTTCGTGATAGCCATCGGGAAAAGCCCCGGCGCTGCTCGGAAAACTGGTATCGATCAGCCGCACCATGGCGATCATCTTGCGGGCAATTTCCTTCTTGGGATTCGTATCGGCCGCGAAATCCCCTTGCACATGGCAATACGTGCACTCCACTCCCAGCGCCTCATTGAAGCCCCGCATGACGAAGGGAATTTCGGTATTCTGCGCGAGGAGTTTCAGGTTCTTCGGAGCCTGTGCGGGAGCTGCCCCGCGGCCGCCCTGTTGCTGGGCGAACAGCGAAGCCGACAGAACAAACAAAAAAATGAGTGGTTGCATCGCTGCATTCTATGACCGCGCGGTTCGCAGATCAAGTTTTCGATTGCGCGGCTACGGCCACCAGATCGCCCTGCAATACATCTAATTCTCAATCGTGAACTTGCCGATAACAACCCTGAACCCGAATGTGACGGTCTGGAGATCAGCAGATGGAATTGTCGGCTCAAATTCTTCTATGCTTTGCCGGTCTAC
>QHXD01000907.1 GCA_003223895.1 Acidobacteriota bacterium | reverse complement strand
TAAAAGCATCGAGAGACCAAAAGTAAACGATTTGGTAAACATGGGCTCATCTTATACCATCGCGTAATTCGCGTAATTGCCGGCTAAATATCCGCCTTTTTCGCAATCCGGCCGTTAATGCGAATCCAGCCTACAGTTCCACTCTGGTTGCGGACGAATTCCATCGGCATTCCTGTGTAGGAGCCGGCGATCGCGTACGCGACGTCGGGGCCATAGAAAACGATCGTGGTATTGCTTGTCTCCCCGCCAGTTTGGTTGGTGACGACGAGCTTGCCATCCTGCTCTCGCACTTCTACCGTTCCGACCGGCGGCCGGCGGTAACGTCCGACGTACGCTTCCAGACTGGGTTGTTTCGTCAGGGGAGTTGCGTGCGCGGTCATCGCCTCATTGACGCCTCGATGCCCGATGGGCTGGTTTGGTTTTAGCGCGAGCCCCTCGTACGATCGCAGAGTGGCGCGTTCGACGTCTTGGATCAGCCGCCACCCGTCGGTATGATTCGTGAGGATGGCAAACGCGAGATTCCGATCGGGCACGAGCTGAAGGTGCAAACAATGACCTCCGAGCGTGCCGCCATGCGCGGCCGTCAGAACGCCGTTGATCCGGCGTAGTTGCCACCCGATTCCCATCTCATCATCGGTGCAGTTCTTCCGAAGCTGCGCCGTTCGCATTTGTTCGAGTAAAGCGCGCGACAGGACCAGCTTGCCTTGAGCGCCGATCCCATCGCCGAGATGAAAGGCCGCATATCGCAACAGATCAGCGAGGGTCGTCGCCACGCCGCCGGCTGTAACATTGGTAGACAGATCGAAGGGTCGAATCACCGCGGGCTGCCCCTGTTGTTGCCGGTGTCCCACGGCAAACCGATACGTCATCGCTTCACCGGTTCGCGAGAACGCGCGCGACATACCCAGCGGCGCGAACACCAACTCTCGGAGTGCCTCATGAATGCTTTTTCCCGTTACCACTTCAATGACGCGACCTGCCACTCCGAATCCCGCGTTGTTGTAGCTCCACACCGAACCCGGCGACGCTAGCTGTGGCAGGTCACGAAGCCCTGCTGTAAAGAAATTGAGGGTGTCAGTGCCACGATCTTCCGCGGTGAGTTGTCCCTCCCAACCCGGCGTGTGGGTGAGCAGATGCCACAGCATGACTTCCCGGCTGACAATCTCGTCCTGAACCCGGAATTCCGGAAGGTAGCGCCGCACGGGTGATTTCAGATCCACGCGACCTTGACGTACCCGCGTCATCAGGGCGGTCGCCGCAACGTGACGGGTTGCGGATCGTCGACGTTCGTAACGCCGAAACCACGAGCAGTGATTTGGCCATTCTTCAAAACGCCAAAAGCCACACCGGGAATGTGGTGTTCCGCCATTTTCGCGGAAATGAGTTTGGCGATCTCGTCGAATCGACCGCTCTCCTGCACGGTCGAAGAACGGACCTCAGGTGGAACGATTCCAGTGACGCCAGCCAGCAGAATGAACTGCCTTCTTCTCATGTGCTCCTCCGGATTCAGCCGCGCGTGAACGCCATGTCACTACGAAATTGCTCAAAACACAACCTTCAACGCGAATTGAATCTGGCGCGAATCGATTCTTGTACTGGTGATCACGCCGTAGTCCGGGTTCCGCAGTGTTCTGCCGGGCGGATTCCAGATCGGGTGATTCGGCAGGTTGAAGACCTCGGTTCGAAATTCCACGTACTTCGATTCGCTCAACGTGAATTTCTTATTGATCGAGGCGTCGAAGTTGAGAATGCCCGGGCCGATAACCGTATTCCGAGCGGAGTTGCCGTAGCGGAACTGGGGTCCGAACGGAAGCCGATCGACAAATGCGTCGATGTTGAAGAAGTGGGTGCGGGTTTGCTGGTTTCGAGCAAGATTCGGGTTGGCGCCCGTTGCATCCGGATAACAAGCTCCACCACCATTCTGGATATTTCCAGGGCCGCAGAGAACGGTAAATGGAAAGCCGTCCTGCATGGTCAGGATGCCGCCCAGTTGCCATCCACGCAGCAACGTGTTGGCTCCAAGAGGCAGATCCCATAACCACGACGTTGTGAGGCGGCGCCGGAAATCGAAAGCTGACAGTCCGCGCTCGAGCCGCAGGTCGTAGTTGTTCGATGGTGTAAGGGAATCGCCATCGGTGGTCCGGACGCCGCTGCCGTTGTCGATCGACCTGCCGTAAGCGAACGAGCCGAGCAGCGTGAAACCGCGCGAGAAGCGCCGCTGGAGCTTCGCTTGAAGCGCATGATACGTGGAATGGCTCGGCGCGCTCATAGTCTGGAAGCTGCCGAATTTTGGAAACGGGCGCGCGTCGTTCGAGTTCGGCAGGCTGCTCGGCTCAGGATTGTTGTAGCTCATCAACCGGCGCAGCTTTATGCCGGCGGAGCCGAAGTAATTCACCTCGAGGGACGTGTCACCGTCGAGCTCTCGCTGGACGCCGAACGACCACTGCGCCACGTATGACGACGGCTCGCCGAACTGGTTGATCAGGATGAAAGTCGGCGCGCCGGTACGCGCGAATGGCTGATCGAAGCTGAGGTTAGGCCGGAACGATTCGGCCGGCTCGTCGCGGCGGATGGTAAATGGCGCGTTGCGGACAATGTCAAATACGGCGTTTCCAATGTCACGCACGTAGTAGATTCTTTTGTAGGCGCGACGGCCGAAGCGCCCGTCGCGCACATACTTGATGTCCGGAGCGAGACGAAACGCCGGATTCCCCTGGAAAGGATCGCCGTTGCCTGCGCGCACATAGACGGGCTCCATCGAGTTGTCCCAGCGGAAGTCGATGTTGACGATCGCGTCGTACTTATCCTGGAACGGCTGGTCGTTCTCCCATCGCAGTCCGTAGTTCAGCGTGAGTTTCGGCGTCACCTTCCAGTTGTCCTGCACGTAAAGTGCGAAGTAATTCGAGCGAAAGTTCGCGATAGGAGCGCCTACCTGTCCTTCGGATCTGTTGAAGTGGCCGAGCAGAAAGTCGGCTACCGCTGCGCCTCCCCGCTGGGCCGCGGCCGCAAGAGGGTTTTGTGTATAGCGGCCATCGAAGCCAAACCGTCCGCGCGTGACGACGCCGCCAATCTGGTTGTAGCGGACCCGCCGGACCTCGCCGCCGAACTTGAAAGAGTGTCTGCCGACGGTCCAGGCAAAGTTGTCCACTAACTGAATGGTGGTGTCGTAATTGAGGAACGGTGCATCGCTCTCCTCGCCCAGTCCCGAAAGGCCCGAGATGTTGATGTTCGGAACGCCCCAATAGAGCGGATTGTCCGTTGGAAGGTTGATTCCAAGCTCTTTCACAACGTTAACGTTGTTCGCGCGCGGGGAGATGTGCGCATTTTCCAGGCGGCTCAGCCCGAATCGCACATCGTTCACCTTGTTCGCTCCGTATACGCGCGTGTTCGCGATCACCCCTTGATGGACCTTCGTGTCCGTATTGATTCCCATGTCGGGAATCGCAAAAGGATCGTAGCCGTGCTCGGTGGAGAAGCTGTGACGAAAGAACCAGGAAGACTTCGCGTGCTCCGTGAAGTCGAAACGATAAGTGAGTTGGTCCGCGTCTACGCGCCGGCCCTCGTTGTTCACAAAATTCGCGGAGCTCGTATTCACCTGCGGGAGGGGAAAGTAGGCCAGGAGCTTCCTGGAGACCGGATGGATACGATTTTGCGGAATGATATTGCCGGGAAACGGCCGGGGCGCGACGATGACGTTTCCGGCGGCATCGAAGACGCGTGTCGCCGGGTCATAGATGATTGCCGGGTTGGCAGAGAAGTCGCCGTTGCGCTCCGCCGCCAGTGGCACGGTTGGCAACGCTGTCAGTGCCTTACGCTCGCGCAAACCCTCCCAGTTTACCATAAAGAAGATTCGGTCCTTACCGTTCACGATCTTCGGCAGGAAAACCGG
>QHXD01000282.1 GCA_003223895.1 Acidobacteriota bacterium | reverse complement strand
GAACGGTTCTTTGATTGGAGATGGATCGGGTCGTATCGACCAGGGAAACGGCTACCTCGATGCAGTCGCGGCCTTGAGGCGACTCAGAAGCGGGCGCGCCAACAACGAGATTTCCGACGACGAACCCTCGGGCAGCGTTGTTGATAACATCCGGGCATTGGGATTCAAACCCGTCAAATTCAATGATGGTGTCTTCTCGACACGAGTGCAAAACCTGCGACCAGGCGAGGTGGCTCACTTCTTCGTCGAAACTACGGATCAAGTGAATCGCCTGGTTGTGCATCTCCGCAACATTACACCGCAGCTTCCACCCGAAAAGCAGAACCAGCTCTTCGGCGACGATCTCTTTGTGAGAGTCGCGGACGCGCCCACCTCTTTTTTCAGCCCTCGAGGTGACGATTTTGTCCGCGCTAATACAGACTTTGTAATCGACGAACCTCAGACCGGCCTGGTTCGTATCGGCATACAAGGCGATTGGACGAACGCAGGCCGTATGTCCGCCGACCTCGTCGTCGAACGAAGTCTCAAGGCGCTGCTGCCGGAGTCCGCCGAAGGCAGGATTTCGGACCAGCAACAGGTCGAATTTCGTGTGAACATGCCGGCAGGTAGGACCAACGCGACCTTCGAACTGTTCTGGAATAACGACTGGAGTGCCTATCCAACCAACGATTTGGATATGGTCGTGTGCTCTCCCGACGGAGCCTGCAACTTCCAGGGCTCTACACTTTCCAGTCCCGAGCGCGTGGTGATCGGAAAACCCGTTGCCGGAACCTGGCGCGTAGTGGTGATCGGATTTACGCTCAACACTCGTAAGGATAAATTCAAACTTAGAATCACGGCGGATGGCGAGCGGCTCAAGGCGAAGTGACCGGGCAGTCTGATATCTTTTCGCAGCCCGGGTCATCGCGCCGGAATAACGGTTGCCTCAAGATTTTCCCTGCCTCCTTCGTTGATGCGGACCGGCTTTCCACGGTCTTCATAGAGGCGCATGAAATTGGGATCCTGCCAGGCGCCCTCCTCGACGTTTTCCCAGGCGTAAACCTTGTAATCGCCGGGCGGGATTCCCTGAAGCTGAAAGCGGCCTGAGGCGTCGGTCTGCACGGTCTTGTACAACTCCGCCCGATGGCGCCGGGCGGCATCAGGAACCAGTGTGACCGTTACATTGATAGCCGCTTCCTGCTGTGCGTTTACAATTTTCCCTTCGAGCGCACCCGGATTTGTTCCAATGACGATTTCGAGTTGCCCCTCCGGTTGCCGTTCGATCTTGAGTCCCGCATTCAGGACTTCCGTGATACCCAGCCGAACAGACTTCAGGTACGCGTTCTGGAGGGTCGGCGGAAACGTGACGTCGATTCGATAGGTATCCAGCAAAACATTCTCGAGCGAGAAGGAGCCGTCAACAGAAGGGACACCTTTGGGCTCGACCGTATCCGGAATCGGAAAATCCGTCCGCAGATTGACTTGTAAACTCGCCACCACGGAATCTGTTACGGGACGGCCTTCGATGACGATTCGCCCGGGAATGCCAAACCCGGGAATGGCCACAATCACGACATTTTCCAGATCCTGATCGGCGACCTCAATGGAAGCGCGTCCTGTGAGCTTGCCTACGGTCGCCACAAGCAAATAGCGTCCGGGCACAATTCTAAAGATATTGAAGGTCCCATTGTCCGGATCGACGGGCTCAAAGCTGGGCCGGTTGGAAGAATTCAAACTCCCCAACCGCATCAACTCGGCATATTGGGGCCGTCCCGTGACGCTGTTGACGATGACACCGCGCACTCGATGCGCCTGAACCGGAGCGACCGTGATATCGATACCGCCGATGCTGGCTCTGGCACGAAGATCGATAGTTGAAGCTGTGTTCTCATCTGTCGTGCCCGGGAAGTAAGTCGGGACATACTGGTCTTGCGGCGACCGTGCCGCTTCATGTGGCCTCAACACGCCAGTCCGGGATCCGAACATGACTCCACCCACAAATCCGCCCAAATCGTCTGGAGGAGCGTCCGGGTTCGTAATCGGTTGTGGTACCTGGTCGTTTGAACCTGCGGTGGACGGCGTTGCGTTGATGTAGTAAAAGCCAGGCGCTAACCAGAACAAGTGGTACTCGCCCAGGTCGTTTGTCAGCGTCGATTGAACGAGCTTTGGCACGCGCCGTCCTTCCTGGTAGGAAGAGCGCAGCGCCTGGACAGTGGCGTTAACTGCCGGCCGTCCTGCGCGATCGTATACGCGGCCGTAGATCGTCCCGGTTGGCGTCATGGCCATCTGTACGTTTCTCATCTGCTGGCCGGCCGTTACTGTGATCGGCGAACCGGCAGCGTTCGGTCCACGCTGGCCGTACTCGGCACGGACGTATGCATCGCGCGTCGCTACCAGGCGATACTGCCCAGGCTGAACGTTCCGCAGGAAGAATCTTCCGTCGCTTCCTGTTGTGGTGACGTATGAGTGTGTGCCGTTACCTTCGGCTCTGCGCAGTTCTACAGTTGCTTTCGACAGCGGCTCGCTCGTTCCTGCCCTAACGACAACGCCTTCAATTGCCGCCTCAGGGGCTTGCATAAACAGAATCAGAACAGTGATGCCGAGGATGCTCATAAAAACTTGGATGAACGCGGGCTAAAGCCCGCGACTACATCGGGAACCAGGAAATCATGTTTGTCCCAAAATGTAGTCGCGGGCTTTAGCCCGCGCTCCACACGTTACCGCGATATCGAAATAACAGTTATCTGGCTGCTGTCCTGACTTCCTTCATGTAACTGAACCGGTTTTCCGCGGTTCTCATAATTGCGAACAAACTCGGGATCATTCCATGCCCCGATCTCCACGTCCTCCCAGGCAAACAGCATGTAGTCACCTGGCGCAATGCCTTCGAGGCGGACTCGCCCCGAACCATCGGCCGGTTCGGCCTTGTATAGATCCGTGCGGCGCCGATTCGGCGCATTCGGGATCAGAGCCACGTAGGCATTCGGGACGCTTTCCTGCTTTTCGTTCACGACCTGGACATTCAAAGATGCCGTATTCGTACTCAGGACAACTTCGATGGGGGCTGCAGGTGGGCCATAAACGTGAAGGCCGTCGTTCAGGAGGTCTGTGTTTCCCAGGCGTATGGATTTCACGTACGCGTTTTTGGAGGAACGGCTGCCCATTCCGGCCACCGTTACCTGGTGATCGCCTGCCTTCACTCCTCGCAGCACGAAACTGGTTACGCTCAACAGGTTCGTGGTCGGGGCGCCGGCAGACTGGCTTGGTATGGGCAGAAAGGTCGGCTCCCGCCTGAGAACAAGTTGAAGGCCGCCTTCCTTTGGTGGTGGCCCTTCAATCGCAACCTTGCCCGGGATATCCAATCCGGGCGTCGCTACGACCGCGATGTTTTCAACGTCGTTCGCGGCAACTTCAACGCGCACGACACCCATGAGGCTGTCCGGCTCGAATACGTCGCGTCCGGAGGCAACGAGGTCATAGGAACCGGGCAGAACTCCCGCAACATCGAATGACCCATCCGGATTCGCGACCGCACCAGGAATGGTAATATTCGGATTTCCACTGCGCACCGGCGTGAGCATGACCGTTGCGTCGGCGACCGGCTGTGCGTTCGCACCGCTGACGACTCGACCACGAACGTGCCGGGCGCGGATGGAAGCGGCGACGGTCATGTTGATGCTGCTGATGTTGTCGCCGGGATCCAGCTCGATTCGCGATGCAGCCCCGAAATCTGTCGCGCCCGGAAAGTAGACCGGCACTGCTACTTCCTCTTGAACCTCGCCATCCGGCAGAGTACGGCGAGTGATGACGGGTGGCGAAGTCATCGCGTAGACCGTGTCAGCGTCAAGGGGCGTTCGGAGCACTGTAGCAGTTCTGCGCTGCGTATTTTGCGGGACCGCAGTGATGTAATACTGACCAGGAGGCAACCAGAACATCCGATACTCGCCCAGGTCGTTCGTTATCGTTGACTGCACTATCATCGGCCCTTGCATTCCGAAAACGTATGAAGACCTCAGCGCCTGAACCTGAACTCGACCCATCGGTTCGCCGTCACGATCGAGCACTCGTCCGGAAATCGAGCCTGTGGGCGTCATCGTGAGCCGCACGCCGGTAAAGTTCTGACCGGCTTCCAACGTCACAGGCCGGGCGTTACCATTCGGTATGCGTTGGCCGTACGCGGTGGCGAGAAATCCGTCGCCTCGCAAAGCCACCAGGCGATAATTTCCGGGCTTCACGTTTTGAAACGCGAATCTTCCATCCGTGCCGGTCGTCACAGTTCGAACATCCCCGCCGTTTTCGGGGCCGAATTCCACGGTTGCTCCCGAGATCGGTTCTCCTGTTCCAGACCTGACAACGATGCCCTCGATTGAGGCCGGCGCGGACTGCGGCGTGACAAACGCGAGAATCAGAGAGAACAGCAGCGTCACCGGCGGCCTGCTTTCCGCGCTCTCTCGACGAGTGCCGCGATGCGGTCCAACTCGTCCTGCGAAACCCGCGAGCCTTCGCCGCCGAGCAGCGCAGCCACAACCTTGTGGGTAGAACCCTCGAAGAAGGTATCGACCACATGCTTGAGCGCCGACTGCCTCACGGCATGACGGGGAACTATCGGCGTGTAGACATAACGGAGGCCTTCTTCCTCATGCCGCACGTGCCCTTTGTCTTCGAGTACACGGAGCTGAGTGCGCACCGTGGAATAGCTGGGTTCGCCCGCAAGATCTTCCATCACTTCACCAGCCGCCGCGCGGCCGCGGCGATAAAGAATGTCCATGATCTGGCGTTCACGGCGCGTCAACGAGGAATGGTTTGGTTTGGGCATTCGTTTGTGCGCCCGATTGCGCCCGCAGGTGCTATAGCTGTAGCACTAGCAAAAGGTCGGGTCAAATACAAAATGAAAAACGCGGGCTAAAGCCCGCGACTACATTAGTGGCGATTGTGGATGGGGGCGATTGTGGATGGGGCGATGTCGATCCGAAATGTAGTCGCGGGCTTTAGCCCGCGTTAGTTGCGCTACAATCCAGATAGTGGTCCTCATGAAGCACAGAGCCTGGCTGGTAGCGACATTCATTCTCGTGCTCACTGCGGGCGCGGTGATTTGGAGCTGGACCGCGCGTGGCTCCCTTCATCCGCCGTCGCCCGTGTCTGCCGCCCAGCCTGTGCCTGATTTTCCGCCGGCAACCACGTCTTTCGGAATCGCGGACGCCCTTCCCGGCGAGCTCAGTGATCACGCGTTCTGGAAAATGGTTTCCGAATTCTCGGAACCGAGCGGTTACTTTCAGTACGAAAACTTCTTGTCCAATGAAAGGACCTACCAGGATGTCATTCCGGCATTGAAGAAGTCCGCAAAACCGGGCGGTGTCTACATTGGCGTCGGTCCCGAGCAAAACTTTACGTACATCGCCGCAATTCGGCCGCAGATGGCGTTCATTATCGATATCCGGCGGCAGAACCTGCTGGAACTCCTGATGTACAAGGCTCTGTTCGAAATGGCGGCGAATCGGGCCGAGTTCGTTTCGCTCCTGTTTTCGCGCAAACGCCCCGACGATCTCGATGACAGGTCCACGGCGGAAGCGTTGTTCCAATCGTACGGTGCTGTTGAGTCCGATGAGCGGCTCTTCGACGAAAATCTCCAGAAGATCAAGAGTTGGCTGGTGAAGCGCCACGGATTTGGCCTGACGGTGGACGACGAAAAGATTATCGATCACGTGTACCGGGTGTTCTTTTCCCTTGGGCCAGGCCTCAGTTATTCATCGGTGGACCCGGCTCCGCCAGGTCCCACTTATCGGGAATTGATGACGGCCGCCGACCCTGCCGGGCAGAATTGGAGCTATCTTGCGAGGGAGGAGAATTTCCGCTTCGTGAAGGAGATGCAGCGGAAAAACGCGATCGTTCCTATCGTTGGCGACTTTGCCGGTGTAAAAGCGATTCGGACTCTGGGCCGTTACTTGAAAGATCACAACGCCACGGTTAGTGCGTTCTACCTTTCCAATGTGGAAATGTATATCTTGCCGATCAGTCAATGGAGAACCTACTGCCGCAACGTCGCGGCTCTGCCGGTGGATTCTTCGAGCAGCTTCATTCGATTCGTGGTCGCTCGATATTCACGGAATGTTCCCCAGGCGAGTCCTGGATTCCTCTCGTCGAGCCGTCCGAAACAGGCTACTCTCCCAGCTACTACGACCTTCTCCACGCTTCGCAGTAGTGCTATTGTCGGCGCTTATGCCGTTCGCCGATCTGCAGAAGTTTGTCCGATATCTGGAGCAGCAGGGCCAGCTCAAGCGCGTCCGAGTTGAAGTGGATCCCGAGCTTGAAGTGACCGAAATCACGCAGCGCGTCATCCGGGAGCATGGACCGGCATTGCTGTTCGAGCGGCCGAAAGGCTCGTCGATACCTCTCCTCATGAACCTTTTCGGAACCATGGATCGTGTCCGCGCTGCGCTGGGCCGTGACCCGGCGGAGATCGGACAGGAACTGCTCGCTGCAGTCCAGCGAGTCAACCCACCTTCATTGAAAGCCCTTTGGGATTCGCGCGGCATTGTCAAACGAGCGTTGTCGATGCGCCCCTCCAATGTCAGGACCGCTCTTTGCCAGGAAGTTGTCGAAGCGCCGGATCTGGCGCGTCTTCCGATCCTGAAGTGCTGGCCGGGCGATGCCGGAAGGTTCATTACCTTTGGAATGGTATTGACTGAGCATCCGCGTACCAGGCGGCGCAACCTCGGTCTCTACCGTCTTCAGGTCTTCCGCAAGGACCAGACCGGGATGCACTGGCAAAGCATGAAAGGCGGACGCGGACATTATTGGGAGGCTGAGCAGGAAGGAAAAGATCTCGAGGTGGCTGTCGCGATCGGTGCCGATCCCATCCTGATGATGTCTTCTATTCTTCCGCTTCCGGAGGACCTCGATGAAATCGCGTTTGCCGGCTTCCTTCGCGGCAAGAGTGTTTCGATGGTCCGCGCCAGAACGATCGACATGATGGTGCCTGCCAATGCGGAACTTGTGCTCGAGGGGATAGTGCCAGCCCGCGAGAGGCGAGTGGAAGGTCCTTTCGGCGACCACTTCGGCCACTACTCGAGTGCGGCCGAGTTTCCCGTCTTTCACATTCGGAGCCTGACGCGAAGGCGCAATGCCATTTATGCCGGGACAATTGTGGGAAAGCCTCCTCAGGAAGACAAGTTCCTCGGCATCGCGGCCGGCGAGATGATCGGACCTCTGATCAAGATCATCAATCCGAACATTGTGGACATGTGCGCGTACGTGGGCGCAGGTTTTCACAACCTGCTGGTGGTCGCATTGAAAGAGCGGCATCCCAGGGAGATCCTGAAAACCGCCATGTCGCTGCTTGGAACCGGGCAGTTGTCCTTGACCAAGGTCATGGTGCTCGTCGGCTCCGATCGCGACCCGCGGGATTTCCGCGCAGTGCTTCGCGACCTCTGGCATCGATTCGATCCTGAAGATCACATGTGGCTCTTGCCCTTCGCGCCGCTCGATACCCTCGACTTCACGTCGTTCAAGATGCACGTCGGCAGCAAACTGGTAATCGAAGCCGCCGGCGATGTCCTCGAGAGGGCGGAACCGCCGACCGCGGTGGATCCCCGGCGTTTCGACCATCGAGTCGAAACCTGGAAGCTTCTGGATGGAGGCTTTCTTGTAGTTGTGGTACAGCGGAATGCCCGGGATGTCCTGCAGAATCTTGTGAAAGCGCCTCTCGGCGTGCGTTTCGTCGTCGCCGTCAGCCCCGATGTTCGCCTGGACGACGACGAGAACCTCCAATGGGGAATCTTTACCCGCTTCGATCCGGTCCGGGATCTGGTTTTTGCCGAACAAGTGTTCGTCGGCGCGCGGCCGGTTTATCGCGGCACGGTTGGTATTGATGCCACCTGGAAGGAGGGTTATCCTGCGCCCCTGGTGATGGACGAATCCATCGAGAGGCTCGTCGACAGCCGCTGGGCGGACTACTGGCGGTAAACGGACGACCCTTTGTGTCTTTGTGCCTTTGTGGTTAAAACACAAAGACACAAAGGCACAAAAGGCCAACCACCGTAGTGAGAGTCGTGTCTATAGGTAACAACGAATGCGGATTTCACCAGCCGAAGAGACGAAACTGATTGCCCGAGCTCAGGCCGGAGACGTGGAGGCCTTTTGCGAGCTTGCCTCCAATCATCGGAGGAGTCTGTATGTCCTCGCCCTCAAATACAGCGGCAATCATCACGATGCGGAGGATCTGACGCAGGATGTTCTGTTCAATGCATACCGGGCCATTCGTCAATTCAAGCGAATGTCATCATTCCACACGTGGTTATCCAGAATCATGGTGAATTCCTTTCTGAACGAGAAACGCAAGAGCGACCCGCTTGCTTCATCGGACCGGCACACGACAACGGATGAGGTCTTTGAAGCGACCTATTCCGTATCAAGACCGGGCCACACCGAGCGAAGGATCAACAATGAGCTTCTTGCGCAGCAGATTCTCGAAACGCTCCAGGCCGTGCCGGAGCGGCAGCGCCTCATGTTCCTGATGAAGCACCAGGAAGGAATGACCTGCGAAGAGATCGCGGACACGATGGGTATTGCCGTCGGAACCGTGAAAAAGACATTGTTTCGCGTTGTCGACCGGCTGCGCCAGAGGTTTGTAGCGCCGGCCGCGCTTCGCACCGCCACTAAAGGATGAAGGCTATGCATCACTGTGAAGAATTTCGGGAACGGATAACCGAGCACATCATCGATCGGGAAGATCTTGCCGGGTACTCCGAGTCTCAGCGCGAGCTCCTGATTTGTCAAAGCTGCGCGGATTTCTATGCCGAATCGAAGGATCTCATCGAAGCGATGTCTACGGTCGAGTTCGGTGTGTCCGAAGAGCAGCGGTGTGCGATGGATCATCGGCTTCGGATGAGCCTTATGCCCGTAAGCGCGCAACGGTCCGGCTGGAATTTCCGCATGTCCATGCCCGCCATTGCAGGAGCCGCTGCACTTCTGCTGTTGACGATCGGCATTTATCAGCTCACGCCCCCGAGCCCTGTAGGGGCGCTCTATGAGCGCCCAGGGCGGTCACAGACCGCCCCTACAGTCGAAGCGGCGTCCGACAGGGTGCTTCTTGATCCGGTGACAGTGGACTTTCTCGAACAGTCCGAATTGCTGCTGAGGTCTGTCATGAAGCTCGAGCCTGCTGATACGGAGGACGTGGCCGATGCAAAGAAAATTGCCGTAGAACAGTTGATGGGTATCGACCAGCGCAAGCAGGCCGCGGCTGACGCGCCGCCGGTCGTGAACGTCATGGAAAAATACGAAACGGTTCTTCGCGACATCCGGAATCTGAATGGAGAGACGATGGCGGAAGACATCAGCGATCTTCAAACGCGCATTGAGAAGAATGGGTTGATCGCGAATATGAAAGCGTTTCAACCAGGAGTCGTTCTGGTGAATTTCACCCGGTAGCGGCATCAGGCAATTGGAGGAGTTAAACCATGTATTCGAATCGAAAATGGATTTTCAGGGTGATGTTGGCGGGCATAGGCATCATGGCAATGGTGACCGGCGCCGCAGCCCAGATACAGATTCATAATATCGATCTTCGGAATCGATTTTTGCCGAAGCTGCTGGATCAGGCGCGAGACCTTTTCAACGCCGGCCAGGAGTTCTACGACGAAGGTAAGTTCGCCGACGCTGAAAAGAGATTTCGTGAGGTCATCCAGAGGTTCCCGCAAAATGTCATCGCCGATCGTGCCGATTACTATCTCATACGGACGCTGAAGCAGCTTGAAAGGAAAACCGAGGCGCTTTCCCGCATCGATGCCTTTGGGAAGAGTTATCCAAAGTCAAAGTGGTTGAATGACGTCGAGGAGCTGCGAATCAGCCTGACCAATGAAGTTCCGGCCCTGAGCGTGCGACTGCTGCAGACACCGTTCGGCTTTGCTCCTCCGACACCACCGGAACCCCAGATTCCACCTGCTCCTCCTGCTCCTCCTGCTCCGCCAATTCCGCCGCGGGGAGGCCGTTCGATAATTGTTCCCCGCGCGGCGCAGTACCGGCCCGGCCGTATTCAAATCACAGATCCCGAAGTGAGCCTTCAGCAGGAGATCATGCGCGCGGTTTTCATGAGCAATGTCGATCGTGCCATCGAGATCGCCACTGAGCGGCTGAAGAGCGATCCGGCGGATCCCGTTGTGTTGTCGAACCTCTATATGGTGGCGGAAAGCACGAACAAGTCTACCCGGGCGCTGCCGATGTTGCTGGACATCGCGAAGAATTCCTCCAACGTCAAGGCGCGCAAGGACGCAATCTTCTGGATCAGCCAGTCCAAAGGCGACAGGGAAGCCGCTGTCGATGCGCTCGTGGCCATGTTGCCTTCGATACAGGACGATGAATCCGATACGGTTGCGTTCGCGCTCGGCCAGGTTAGGAACGAAAAAGCGGTGAATGCCCTCGCCACGATTGCCCGTGACAAAACGAAGAGCGAAAGAGCTCGTAACAACGCGATCTTCT
>QHXD01000281.1:6087-8351 GCA_003223895.1 Acidobacteriota bacterium | reverse complement strand
TTCACCAGGACAAGTTCCGTATCTGTTCGCAGCGTGAACGGGGGCTGGTTTCGCTGGTTTTGAGGAAGCCCGCGAATGGGTAGCAGACCCAGCATCAGCAACCCGAGAGTCACCCCACGTCTCATACGCATAGAAACACTCTTTATTCCTCTCCCTGCAAGCAGAAGTGTACAGCCGCGGAGCGGCGACAGAGTGTAGCCCCGGGCGCAAGCCCGGGGTTTTCTTTGGACAGGATCTCAGCCCCGGAGGGGCGAAAGAGTCTTTCGGAATCTTTCGCCCCTCCGGGGCTGCGTTCCGGAACGACACCTACCCCGGGCTTGCGCCCGGGGCTACACTCTGTCGCCGCTCCGCGGCTGAATACAGGCGCCGGTTTCAGCGTGCCCTCACCCGAAATTCCCTCGACCGCAATCACATCTTCACCTAGAACCGGACCCGCACAATCATCTGAAGCTTCCTCATCGAGCCGGCGGATGTGATCTGCCCGAACGACGGCGAATTGAGAATGGTGTCGATCGCTCGAAACTGCGGTGTGTTGAAGACGTTCGTCGCCTGAATCCGCAGGTCCATGGGGTAACGGTCTTTGAGCATCACGGTTCGGTTCAATGCCATGTCGAACTGAAGCGTCCCGGGGCCACGTATTGTATTCCTCCCGGCATTGCCGAACTGGCCGGGCGCAGGCAGCACAAAAGCCGCCGTGTTGAACCACTGAAGGACGGTCGGATCCGACAGCGCCACAGGTAACCCCGTTGCATTGGCGCGCACCGTGCCATTGGTTCCGCGAAGAATGTCACCGGCTTCGCCAAGGATCCGCGCGGTATATGGAGTTCCGGAAGCGATGGTCCATGCGCCGCTCAATTGCCAGTTTCCGAGCATTGCTCCCATCAGCCCGCCGTTGGCAAGCCATGGCTTGTTTGTCCCGAACGGTAGTTCCCAGATGTAGTCGCCCGTAAAACGATGCGTCTGATCGAAACTGGATAGTCCGCGTTCCGCGGCAAGATCGAAAGCGTTCTGCGCCACCACGCCCATGGCGGTGGTTGTACTGGATGCGTTATCGATGGACTTCGAGAACGTGTAGTTGGCTCCTGCTGAGAAACCCAGCGTGAGCCGCTTGCGCAGCCGAACGGATGCCGCGTGCGCGACCGAGTTTGCATCCGAAGATTCCCAGGTAAAGGGCTGCACGTTGGCTATCCGCAAGCCTGTCGCGGTTCGATTCGGAGCCTGAAGGACATCGAGGTGTGTTCCCTTTGTTGCGGTATAGCCCAGACTCAAAACGAGTGCGGTCGAAATCTGGTGTTGAATGTCGAGATTCCACGTCTGTACGTAGCCGATTGCGTAATCGCGATCCACGCCGAAGTTGTTGGTAATGGTCGAGGCCGACAAGACGGGAAATCCGTTCTGAAGCGTCAACGGCAGAGACGCCGCAGCAATGTTGGTCTGAGTGACCGCAAAGGGCGGCTGGAACGCCAATTGTTGAACGATGTTGCCGTAGGCGGCGTTGTTGTAGCTGACACCGTAGCCGGCCCGCACCACGTTGTTGTTCGTCACTCGCCATGCTATGCCCACTCTCGGAGCGAAGTTGTTGCGGTCCGGATTCACGAGGCTCGCTGGAAACTGTCCGCTGAACGCTCCCGCTCCGGCGGCCAGCACGGGCGCCGCGGCTGTGAATCCGGGCGCCACATCCAGATTCACAATGCGATTGTCCACCTCGGTGAACGGCGATATGTATTCGTAGCGCAATCCGAGGTTGAGCGTTAACTTCGGCAGGATTCGCCAGTCGTCCTGAAAGAAGAAGTTGAAGGAATTCGCTCTGAAACGATAATCGCCCGCGCCGTATTGAACGGATGTGAGCTGCGGCCGCCCCAGCAGGAAGTCCGCGAAGTCAAAGCCACTGGCTGCTCCCGTGAACGTAAAACTGCCGCGCGCGTTCGTGTTCGCGTGCGTGTTCAATTGAATGCGCCGGAACTGTCCTCCCCAGCGCATCGAATGAGCTCCGCGGGTCAGGAGCATCGTGTCGCCGAACTGGAGCGTTTGGTTGACCCGCTGTGAAGTGTTTGTGTCATTCACTCCGCTGAAATTGGTGAATGACAGCCTGGGAATACCCCAATCAAAAGGGTTCTGCGACACTCCAAGAATGCCTGCAAGCCCCGCTACATCCTCTATTCCCGAATACAAATTTGTTGTGGCGTTTCTGTTGCGGCTGAAACCGAACTGAACAGCGTTTTGCACCCGGCCGATGGATTGCGTGTAGATGATGGGAATATTGA
>QHXD01000281.1:0-6069 GCA_003223895.1 Acidobacteriota bacterium | reverse complement strand
GCATTACTCAAGGCAATATCCTGCGTTCGATATTGAAGTCCGAAGGATATCGCGCGTCCGCCTTGCCGCCCGCCACGGCCCCCGCCGAAGCCGCCGCCTCGGGGAAGGCGCCCTCTCTGTCCCGTTATCGGACCAAAGCTGTGATTGAAACGGACGTTCACATCGTTCTCTCTGTCGCTGTTGGTCGTGACGAAGTGAAAGTTCTGCGCATCGCCCGGCAGATTCGGCAGCGGGATGAACGGCAGAAGCGCCGAAGCAGGGGGGCTCATGACTGAGCCGGGAATCTGATTGTTCTGAAACGCCGCGCCAGTCGCCGGATCGAGGATCCGAACCGGGTTACCGTTTCGAAGCAGCGTCTGAGAAAAATCGCCTTCGCGCTCCAGCAGAGTGGGTACTGTGGAGAACGCGTCGAACGGATTGTGGCTGCGCGTCCCGCTATAGGTAAAGTTGAAGAAGTTCCGGTCTCCAGCGTCAAACAGCTTCGGAATCTTCAGCGGTCCTCCCACGTTCACGCCAAAGCGGCTCAGGTCGTAGCCTGGCTTGGGAGTGGGTTGTCCTTTCAGCGCATACGGGGCTGCGTCGAAAACGGAGTCGCCGAGCGAATAGTTGAAACTGAGAGTGGGCCGGTTCGCAAACTGACCGCGTCCGCCTCCGATCGCAAAACCGCGTCCGCCGCCACGAGCACCACCACCGCCACCACCACTGCCACGGCCGCCTCGGCCCGGAAAACCGCCCGCAGCAGCACCTTGCCTTCGGCCTCCGCCTCTACCGCCGCCATCGCCACCCCCAGGCCCGCGTTGTCCGCCAAAACTTTCTTCGGGTCGATCCGGGAGCCGGTCCGGATCGAACATTCCCTCAAAGGCAGGAGTGGCTGTGTTTCCGGACACTGCGACGGATTCCGTAGGAGCGTCCGCAGTCATTCCAGCAATGGCCGCGTTGGATGGGGTCGAGAGATCATTGAACGGGTTATTGAGCGCATTTTCGGGTTCGCTACCGCTTTGAGCCGGCTCCGCCGGCGGGGCATTGAAAGCGCCCCGTCCGCGCTGCCCGGTTGGCGGTGGCGGAGGGGCAGCCGCGGTTTGAGACCTGGAACGAAGAATCAGGTCAAAATCAGCGCGCACGGGCGAACTATCAGCAACAACGACCTGCCGGTCTGCAGGAGCAAACGCGGTCATTTCCACGGTGACGAGATATGTGCCGGGACCCGGCAATTGAAGCGAGTAACGTCCGTTCAGGTCCGTCGCCGTGCGTACCTGTTCGAGTTTGTCGGAATTGATCGCGTCGACCGATGCTCCGGGCAGAGGCGTATTTCCTGACTTGACGATGCCTTGGATGGAGATGCCACTGCCGCGTGTCGCAACTTGAGCGACAGTGGAAACACAGACGACAAGAAGGAGGAAGACGACCGGTAGTAATGCGCCAGTCTTGAGTCGCATCTTAACTGTCTCTACGAGACGTAAGCCCCTTTCGTTACGTTCTTTACATATTTTAACAAGGAGATATTGAAATTCGTCCAATTTCAAAATTCCCCTTCTCTGCTACTGCGCGTCGGAAATCGCTCCCGCAATCCACGAGCTCATAGGGGCCACAGACAGCCCCATGTTGAATGAGGGGTAGGCGGGATGAATCGCGTGGCTGATGGCCATCACCCGGCCGCTGGAATTGATCAGTGGGCCGCCCGCGGCGCCGAAGTTATCGAGCGTTTCAAAAAAGATGCGGTCGTCGTTCTGCCCGCTGACGCGGGTCTCGATGGCAATCGGCTGGATGTAGCCTTTTTGGGCGAGCAACTCAGCCATTTCGTCCGGGCCGGGCCGTCCGAACCGATAAATCTCCCGGCGAACATCCTCCGGAACCCTGGTGAGCAATAGTTCAACTCCGCCCGGGTATCCGAGCAGAAGAATCGCCTCACCGGTTTGCGCCTTTTCGTCATGACTGAGGGAAAGACTTTTCGCAGAAACCGATGTTTTCTGAAGAGTGCACACGACAGCATCACCAGATTCGGCCGCACGATCGATTTTGATGTTCACTGCTTCGGTTAATCCGGGAAAGTAAATATGCAGCGTGCGAATCGACGGTATGAGTTCCGGATTCACCGATTCGTCAAGGAGAGGATCCGCAGCCCATGGAGAGAGTATGAAACCGCTCGTCAGGACGTGTGTGGGGTCGATCAGAAAACCTGTCCCCTGAAATTCCCTTACAACCACGGGGCCATCCGCCTCGAAGTTTACAAGCTCGCGGCCGTCTTGATCGCGGCGCGGCGCGCCGGTTTCATCAAGACCCACGTAATGAAGCGGCCGGCGTCCGGTACGGTCAGTCCAGATGTAGTCTCCGACGATCAATCCAACGCTTGCTGAAGCTTGACGGAAAATCGTTTCCGGCATGCGCTGCATTTCCTCCAGCCGGCGAAGCCGTTCGGCCTGTTCTTGAATCTGCTTCCCGAGAACGCTGAAGGCTTGTGAAGTGGGTTCGGGCTGCCAGGAAGCCTGAGTCTGTTCGGTACCGTGACCCCATGCCGTCCAGAGATATGCAACCGCAATAAAGCCGCCAACAAGGCAGGCAGTACGAAAGCCGTTGTTACCCATATATCCTATGATCTCCTTTGATCGTACTAAGACAAGGAATGATGCATGAACGTTTGAAATGGAGTCGTAAAGAATTGTTAACCGACGAAACGGTAACCCTGAGCGTGGACGGTGATAATGAACTGAGGATTCTTCGGATCGTGTTCCACCTTCTGCCGCAGCATGGCGATATGAACATCCACGGTCCGGCTTGCCGATTCGCTGCTATAGCCCCAGACCTGGACAAGCAGTTCGTCTCGCGAGACCACCTTGCCGCGCCTTTCGATCAGATATCGCAGCAGGGCGAATTCGCGTTCAGACATCGCGAGTCTCTGATCCGAGCGGAAGACGTGGCCCCTTTTCAGGTCGACCTTCATGTTGCTGAACTGGAACCAATCACCGGATCGGTTCTCCATTGCGAGGCGGCGGAGTAAAGCCTCCACGCGGGCCAGCAGTTCGTGCGGATCGAAAGGTTTTGCGAGGTAGTCATCGGCCCCCAGCCGCAATCCCCGCACCTTGTCCTTGGTCTCGCCGCGGGCGGTCAGCATGAGTATTGGCGTCGATATGCCCTTTTCGCGGACGCCCTGGCAGACGTCGAATCCGCTCATGCCGGGCAGCATGACGTCAAGGACCACCAGGTCGAACGTATCGACAAGGATTCGGTCCTTCGCATCAAGTCCGTTCGTCACGCTTTCAACAAGGTATCCGTGGCCCTTGAGCATGTCGCTCAGCGTGATGACGAGACCGGGTTCGTCCTCAACGAGTAGAATTCGCCTGGTTGTCTGGAGAGTATCCATCGACTAAATTCGCGGCTCAGAGCGCATTGCCGGAATATGCAATGTAAAGCGTGTCGTCATTTCCGAGCTGGACACGTTCACCCAACCGCCAAGAGATTCCACGATAGCTTTTACGATGTATAGACCCAATCCGCTTCCGGGAACTGTGGCAGCGTTCTTGCCGCGGAAGAACGGCTCGAAGATGTGCGGCATGTCGGAAGGATCGATACCGGGACCGGCACTTTCAACTGCGATCTCAATCTCTGCCGGCTGCTTCGTGAGCTGTGGTTGCGCGGTCACGTTGATCGAGCCCGGGCTCTGACCGTACTTCAGCGCGTTCATCAGCAGGTTGTGCAGGCAATGACCGAGAGCATTGGGTTCAGTCATCGCGAGCGGCAGGCCGGAGGGAATCTTCGCGACGATCTCACATGGATACTTCGGCAGCACAGCACGGCATGACTCAATGGCCTTATCGATGACCTCAGAAACGTCCACAGGAGTTCGCTCGTATGTATTCCGGCCCGACTGAGCCTGGGCGAACAGCAGAGCCTGTTCGACCATATCGGAAAGCCGCAGCCCCTGCTCCTGCAGAACCTTTCCGTAGCGCACGACTTCTTCTTCGCCTCTGATGTTTCCGCTGGCCAGGTTGTACCCGGCCGAACGAACGACGGCAAGCGGCGTTCGCAGCTCGTGTGAAAGTCCTGCCGCAAACTCGAGCTGCATCCTGCCCATCGCCCTCACGCGCTCAGTCGAAAGAAATGTGAATGCAATCCCTATGGCCAGAACCGCGAGGACACCAAAGCTGAGAAGCAGATTCCTCCTGCGGAATTGATCTTCGAACAACTGCAGCGAGCCAGTGCGGTGTTTCGCGTAGAGTTGCCACCCGCGCATCGACTCAGGACCTGCCGGCCGGAATCGCCCTTCCGGTGGAGGTCCAGGGCGGGGCATTCTGCCTATATCCTCTCCAGCGAAATGGACGCTGGCGTCGGTTCCGTGCTCGAAATCAGAGAGAACCAGACCGGGTGATGAGCTGAACACGACGGTTCCGGTACCAGTCTCCGCCACGAGAACGTCGTAATCGAAGTCGCCCTGCTTTGAAAAGTGACGTTGCACGAGAAACGGCAGGAACGTTTCGTCGAACACCTTGCGATTAAGGCGCACGATCTCCCATGCGGCTGGGCCCGGCGGCGGTCCGAATTCGCGGTCCCGTGGCCGGCCGAATTCCAGTGGTCCCGGAGGCTGTCCGGGTCCACGCATGATTGGGAATGAGAAAGCCGGTATGTGCTCGGCTACAGAAAAGGCCGGACCGCGGCCCCGCGGGCTCCGGCGGAATTCGGAAAACTCGGGCGGCCATTCCGCGGGTTCCAGATCGCGCTTTTCGGGATCGAAGCGAAACAATTGGACGTCGCCCGGGGAGACGGACTTTGCCAGGAACAGATCCTGAAGAAGGCCCGGATGCCGCGATGCAGACACCCATTGGTCATAACGCCGCGCCAGTTGCTCGACCGGATCGGCAGCGTTATTGAAGTCAGGCGGCCCGGGCCGGCGATTCGGAAACAGCAAACGCAGCTCGCTCTCGAAGTCCTCGACAAAACGCATGGTCGCGACGTCCAGACTTTCCTTTTGCCGGGCTTCCTCTGCCTGGCTGATCTCCGTAATCCAACGGTATTGCAGCACGGCCAGGACTCCCAGCACGGTGGCCATGCCGAACAGAATCAGAAGAGATGTATTTGGTATTCGCCGTGGCGGCCGATATTCGAGTTTCAAAAGCATCCACGCTTTCGACTGCGATTGTGATCGAACGTTTAACAGTATTGTAAGGGCGTTCGGACTTCCAGAACGGCGTCTTTACAACTCTTTACACGGGAAAAGGGGATCTTAGCCGCGAATTGCGCCAATGACGCGAATGGGGCGCATCAAAAAGAGAATATTTTTGCCCCATTCGCGTCATTGGCGTAATTCGCGGCTAAGATCCCCTTTTTCCGCTTCGCACCTTTTACATCTCTTGACGCGACATTTGTCTGGAAATCTGTCCAAATGTGGAAAGCAGTTTTTTCAGGAGAGATCAATGAAACGGACTTTATACGTAGCTTTAATAATCGCCACTTTAACTATAGGGCTTCTGGCACAAGGCCGCCGAGGGGGGCCGGGGTTCGGAGGAACGCCGCCGGATCCGACCGCATTACTGAAGGCCGCCCTCAACCTCACCGACGCCCAGGTCGATGCAGTTAAAGCGCTGATTGCGACCCGGCAACAGCAGACCGAAGCGATCAGGACCGAAACTCAGCAGAAGCGCCAGGCTCTGGATGCAGTGCTGAATGTGGCATCACCCAACCCGACAGACGTTGGTAATGCCGCGATTGCGCTTCGAGCTTCGGAGAACAAGTTGTCGGCCGAAAGGGATTGGTTCCTGACGGAGCTCAAGAAATTGCTGACCGGTGCTCAGCAACAAACCCTGGACAGTCTTATCGCGGCCAGAACACCAATTCCGCTGCTGGGCCTCGGTGGGCCCGGACGCGGCCCTCGCCCCTAGGCATTCTCCTTCAGTCCTCGAGATAAAGGGTGTCGAAAGAACGCAGTTTCGACACCCATTTTTTTGCAAGATAATTGAGCCAGGATGATTCGTAAACTTAAGTCCGGCGGGTATCGCCTCTATTGTCGCAAAAAAGATCCCAGGACCGGGAAACGACGCAACCTCGGCACCTTCAAAACACTCGAAGCGGCGAAGAAGC
>QHXD01000226.1 GCA_003223895.1 Acidobacteriota bacterium | reverse complement strand
AGGAGACTCGGTGGGGCATTGGGAAGGGAAAACGCTGGTAGTGGACACCACCAATTTCACGAACCTGACCGCGTTCCAGGGATCCGGCGAAAAGTTGCATCTGGTGGAACGCTTCATGCGCGCCGCGGATGACACGATGATTTACGAATTTACGGTTGAAGATCCCACCACATGGGCCAAACCCTGGACCGCGGAGATTCCCTGGACGAAAACAAAAGGGCCAGTGTACGAGTGGGCCTGCCACGAAGGCAATACGATGATCTCCACCATTCTTCGCGGGGCCCGGGTTGCCGAAGCGGAAGCAGCGCAGAAGAAAGGAAAGTGACTTGTATGATTTCGCCATCATGAATCTCACAAAGGCGATTGTTGGAATCTTGTTTGTACTCACGCCAACGCTGGCCTCGGGGCAGACTGCAAAATTCCGGATCGAGGAAGCGACGATTGAGAGTATTCAAGCGGCGATCCTGCGCGGGGAACTGACATCGACGCGGGCCGTGCAGCTCTACCTGAACCGCATCAAGACGTACAACGTGACCTGTGTCAATCAGCCGGACGGGATATCAGGGTCGGGACCGATCGCACCCATCAAGAACGCACGCCAACTCAATGCGCTGATGACTTTGAACTTGAGGCCCCCGAAAAGAGAAGCGTTGGGGTTTGATCGTCGAAAAGCGCGAAGCATCACCGATCCCACAGACAACGATCCGGCGATGCCCGATGCGCTGGAAGTAGCGGCGCGGCAGGACGCTTACTTTGCATCAACCGGCAAACTGATCGGCCCTCTGCACGGCGTGGTGTTCTCCATCAAGGACCAGTACGATACGTTCGATATGCGCACCACTGGGGGCATGGATGCCCCTTATGCGAACGATCGTCCTCCCGACGATGCGACCTTCGTCAAGCGCTTGCGGGAAGCCGGCGCAATCATTGTGGCCAAGGCGAACCTGGGAGAAATGGGGACGCCGAACTCGCGAAGCTCCTTCGGGGGGCCCTTCTGTAACCCTTACGATACGACGCGGACTCCCGGCACCTCGAGCGGCGGCTCCGGAGCGTCGGTGGCGGCAAACCTGGTGACGTGCTCCATTGGAGAGGAAACCGGGGGATCCATACACCATCCCGCCAAGAACAACAGTCTTGTGGGACTGGCGGCGACGCAGGAACTGGTCAGCCGCGATGGAATGATCGGCGCGGCGCTGAACACCCGAGTAGGGCCGCTGTGCCGCACGGTGAAGGATGTCGCCCGCGTCCTCGAGGTCATCGCCGGCTACGATCCGAAGGATGAGCTCACGGCTTTCAGCGTTGGCCGCCTGCCCTCAGAGCCCTATCGAAGCTTTGCGAACGAACGGACACTGAGCGGAATACGGATCGGCGTCATTCGAGAGCACATGAATAAGAAACTGTTCAACGAGGCGGATGGTGAAAGCATCGAACTCGCGGAGCGGGCCATCAACGATCTGCGTCGACTGGGAGCCACGATCGTCGATCCAGGGCCGGAACGAGCGCTGTTTCAGAGCTGCATCGACAGATTCGCTCCGATCTATCGCAACCGGATGTTCACTGAACAGTTTCCGAATCTCTTCCCGGTGGATTCCAGCGGGAAACCAACCTCCGACAACATCTCTCTGCTGGTAGACATGTTCTTTGATCCATCGCTCGTCCCCGCTGGGCCTACGATCCGGAGCCTGGGACCGGCGCCCAATTCCGGACAAGCCAAATACATGTTGAGCCGTTACCTCAAAGAGCGTGGCGATGCGAACATCAAGACTATTGGGGATTTGATCAACAAATCGAATTTCTATAAGGATATTCGCCCGGAAGCGGGTTTCGTCGATAGAAAAGCGGCTCTCGAGGACATGAATAAGAGCGTGATGCTCGATATGGCCAACATTTTCCAGGATCGGTTTGCCTACCAGCAAGTCGTCCTGCAATGCATGGCCGAACAGAACCTCGACGCTCTGGTCTCCACGGCGGGGAATATTCCTGCTTATGTCCTCGGTGCGCCTCTCGAGCCGCCATTAGACGGCAGGACTGCATCGGTCTGGGGTTTGCTTGGACAGCAAGGCATTCCTACACTTTCCGTCCCGGCGGGGTTCACGACTCAGGTATTTGACCGGGTCCGCGACGCCGGGGCTCCTGGTGGTACGCGCCTGGCAGGCCCCGTTCCGGCAAAGCTTCCCGTGGGGATTATGTTCTTCGGACGGCCTTTTTCCGAGCCAACGCTCCTTCGGATTGCCTCGGCATATGAGGCCGCAACGAAACACCGCATTCCGCCACCCGACTTTGGGCCGCTTCCGGAGCCGTAGCTCTCGTAAGCGGTCGCACCCGGCTTCGGAATAAATTCAATCCTTGTATTCGTCGTGGCGGCGCACCCAGGCCTGTGGATTTGAGCCCTGATCCGCTTCGTCGCGTCCCTTGGGTGTGAGATCGAGATAGTGATACGCCCCATTCAGCATGTCCACGCCACGTGAGTAGCAGGAGTAGGTGTGGAAGACCTGCCCGTTTGCATCCTTGCAGAACACGCTGATCCCGACGTCTTCTGTGCCGGAAGGCGGTCTGCTGCCGTAGTTGTGGATGGGCCTGAGGAGCGGAGTCCTGCATAATCGGCCGACGTGAAGACACGCCGAAATCGCGTTCCCCCGAACGCGCGCGGCCATGGCTTTCGCGTTGGTTTCCAGTACGCATTGCGATAAAATCAGGCTCCCTGGGCCGCAAATCCGTACTCTGGATCACCAGGGCCTAGCCTCTCTAGTGGATACCGTAAATGGCTCGACCTGAGGAACGTACAAAAGGTTGCTATGTAAGAGGTATTCTGCCTGATGGTCTCGTCACGGTTGTTGATGTCCACTGGCACCGGCGGCTCAGTGGTCGAACTGACGTACAAAGATTCGACCAGGCATTCGACGAGACGAGATGATTGAACAGACGGTTTCCCATTACAAAGTACTCCAGAAGCTGGGTGCCGGCGGCATGGGTGTCGTCTACAAGGCGGAAGACACCCGGCTACATCGGTTTGTGGCGCTCAAATTCCTTCCGGATGAAGTGGCGAAGGATCCCCAGGCGCTCAATCGTTTTCGACGTGAGGCGGAGGCCGCTTCCGCTCTGAACCATCCCAACATCTGCACCATCTACGATATTGGCGAAGAAGCCGGGCGCGCGTTCATCGTAATGGAATTCCTGCAAGGGGTGACTCTGAAGCACCTGATCGCGGATCGCCGGATGGAGTTGCAGCGGATCGTGGAGATCGGCATCGATGCGACCGGGGGATTGAGCGCGGCACATGAGCAGGGCATCGTCCATCGCGACATCAAGCCCGCGAATATCTTTGTCACCGAACGCGGTCACACCAAGATCCTGGACTTCGGTCTTGCCAAAGTCATAACGCGCCGGAAGGATGCGGCTCCCGACGGATCGAGTGCGGCCACGGAGGTGTCCGAGGACGATTTGACTGGCCTGGGCAGCGCCGTTGGTACTGTCGCCTACATGTCGCCCGAACAGGCGTTGGGCAAGGACCTCGATGCTCGCACCGACCTCTTCTCCTTCGGCGTCCTGCTGTACGAGATGGTCACCGGCGCCTTGCCGTTTCGTGGCAGCACCTCGGCCGCGATTTTCGATGCGATTCTCAACCGCGCACCAGTGGCGCCTGTGCGCCTGAATCCGGATCTTCCACTGAAGCTGGAGGAGATCATTAGTAAGGCGTTGGAAAAGGACCGGGATCTGCGCTACCAGCATGCGGCAGACATTCGCACCGACTTGAAGCGCTTGTGGCGCGAGATGGCACCGATCCAGAGCGACGCAACTCCGGCAGCTGCGACAGCGCAAACGCCGTCGCGGGCCAGAGAAGCGGCCGCGCCGATACCTGCCGCTTCACAACGCTTCGGGGCTCTTGCCAGACATTGGAAGCTGCTCGTTCCCGCTGCCGTGGCGGTCGCGCTGGTTGCGGCTGGCGTCCTCTGGTTAAACGGTCGCCGAGCCACGGCACTGTCGGAGAAAGACACCGTCGTCCTTGCCGATTTCGAGAACAAGACCGGTGACGCCGTATTCGACGAAGCGCTGAAGCAGGCGCTGGCGGTGGACCTGGACCAATCGCCGTTCCTGAATATCCTTTCCGACCGCAAGGTGTCGGCGACGCTGCGCCTGATGGGCCGCTCGCCCGAGCAGCCGGTCACCGGCGAGGTGGCACGAGAACTGTGCCAGCGCGTGGGCAGCAAGGCCATGCTGGCCGGCTCGATCTCCGCTCTCGGCGATGAGTATGTGATCGGTTTGAACGCGATCAACTGCGCCACTGGCGACACACTGGTGGCCGAGCAGGCACGCGCTTCCGGCAAAGGCGAAGTGCTTAAAGCCCTGGACAATTCCGCGGCGGCGCTGCGGACAAAGCTGGGCGAGTCGCTGACATCGGTGCAGAAGTTCGCCACCCCGATCGACGAGGCGACCACATCTTCTCTGGAAGGGCTGAAGGTCTACAGCATTGCGCGACGTACTCTCAACGCGAAAGGCAACAATGTCGCGGTCCTTCCGTACTACCAGCGAGCGCTCGAGCTCGATCCCAATTTCGCGATCGCTTATGTCGGCCTGGCCGTTGCCTACGGCAACCTTGGGCAGATTACGCGGGCGAGCGAGAACGCGACAAAGGCGTTCGCTTTGCGCGAGCGAGTGAGCGAGCGCGAAAGGTACCGCATCAGCGCCTTCTATTACACATTCTCGACCGGCGAATTGGACAAGGCTAATCAGAGCTATGAGCTGTGGAAACAAAGTTACCCGCACGATTCTGTGGCTCCCCTGAACTTGGGAAACGCCTACATCATGTTCGGCCAGTGGGAGAAAGCACTGGCGGAAACCGAGGAGAGCCTGCGGCTGGAACCGACCAACGCCATAGCGTCAGGAAACCTGGCGTCGACGCAACTGGCGCTGGACCGCACCGAGGATGCGAGGAGAACGCTCGAGCAGGCGCTGGCGCATAAACTGGACACATGGCAACTTCGCCTCGGTCTCTACGACACGGCATTCCTTCGTGGAGACCAGGACACCATGCAGCGGGAGTTGGCTTGGGCGGCGGGACGCTCCGGCGAGGAAGACTGGTTGTTGCTCTCAGCGCAATCGGACACGGAGGCATACTTCGGCCGGCTGGCCAAAGCAAGGGAGTTTTCGCAGCGGGCAGTGGACTCGGCGCGCCGCGCCGATGCCAGGGAGACCGCCGCTCTGTGGCAGGCCAGTGCTGCCCTGCGCGAGGCGGAGTTTGGTAATACGGCGGCTGCTCGTCAGGAGGCACTGGCGGCGCTGGCCCTGGTCCCCGGAAGAGACGTAAGGAGCCTGGCGGCGCTGGCGCTGGCGCGAGCGCACGAGACGGCGCTGGCACAGAAACTTGCCGATAGTCTTGACAAGGACTTTCCACAGCACACCATCGTGCAGGGATACTGGCTGCCGTCCATCCGGGCAGCCATCGAACTCAATACCAGGAATGGCGCCAGGGCCGTCGAGATGCTGAGAACCGCTGCGCCGTACGAGCTTGGCCAATCTCAACCCTTCGTTGTGGGCACGATGTGTCCCGTGTACCTTCGCGGCCTGGCCTACCTTCAGGCGCGGCAGGGCAAGGAAGCGGCGGCGGAGTTCCAAAAAATCATCGATCACCGCGGCATCGTTTTGAACTTCCCGTTGGGCGCGATGGCCCGCCTCGGACTGGCGCGCGCCTACGCTCTTGACGGGGATAGGGCCAAGGCCCGTGTGGCCTACGTTGACTTCCTGAACCTCTGGAAGGCCGCCGATTCCAATATCCCTCTCCTCCAGCAAGCCAGGGCGGAGTACGCGAATGTCCAATAGACTGCCTCTCAGGGTCGGTTGATTATTCGCGTTGAGGCCGACCGAAAGAAAGGTAAGGATGTGTGCGCGATCACATTGGCAAATCCAGAAGAGCTGCATGCATTCTTCAAAGGTTTGCGCCGGATTGTTGAGGCTTTTGGCCACAATATGAGCT
>QHXD01000225.1 GCA_003223895.1 Acidobacteriota bacterium | reverse complement strand
TGGTGATGTCGTTATAGGTGGCCGTTGTGCCGCCACCGAGCGGCTGATTGGCCTGGAAGTTCACCTGATTCGTTCCCAACGCCAGCGCGACCGGATACCCGGCGAGGTTCGGAAAGAAAGCCTGCGCATCCTTGCCCGTTTTGGGATTGTTCAGTCCATTAAAGTTGTTGCCCCCGATCCGCCGGTTGCCCACGCGAAACTCGTTAACGAGACTCGACGACAGCGTGGATGTGAAATTGACGGCGAGCGTCTGCGGATGTCTGTAGACACTGCCGCGAAAACCGCCGGGCCACGTTTCATAGTTCGCATTGCCTGCCGACCGTTCATACGTGTAGCTCACGCCCAGTTTGTTGGTCGCGTTGAAGTTGTGATCGATCTTGGTGTTGATCTGCTTGCGGCCGAGACCGGCCAGGGTGGCGACTCCACCATTATTGGTTCCAAATATGGTCTCGGTGCCGCTGCTCTCGTCGCGGCTCCACCGATAGCCCGCGGTATTCAGACCATCGCTGAGAACCTGGGTGGTCATACCGGGATTCATGATGGCCTCGTAGTTGTTCGGCAGCGGCATCTTGGTCAGGACCTTTGCAACAAATCCTGTCGGATCCATTCTTGTGCGATTGGTATCCCAGGGTGAGCCCTGCACCACCGCGTCAGAACAATCCGGCCGCGTGGGAGTGTTCGCGAGAGGTCCGAATACGCTCGCGTACCGCAGAGTGCCCGAATAAGGGCTGCCATCGGGATTCGTGACGGGCCTCACCGGATTCCCAAGCCCATCCACAACGGCAATGGTCGGAGTAGCGGTCCCGGCTACCGTTTGCTGGATCGCGTTCCCGTTATTCCAATTGTCGAAGTACCGGAAAATGCCGTTCCGCGCGCACGGCGTCAGCACGATGGAGTTTGGAGTCGTGCGATTGTTTACAAGGAGGCTGTCCCACAGTGCAAAGAAAAATGTTTTGTTCTTGACGATCGGCCCACCGAAGCTTCCCGTGAACTGATGATTATTGCTCAAGTCCGGTTTCGTGGGGCTCCATCCACCGGTCCTGGGATCGACTTGCCTGTTGTTGTTCCAGGTGTTGGCATCCAGGGCACTGTTTCGCACGGACCACACACCGGTTCCGCGAAACTGATTGGTCCCCGACCGCGTCAGGAATTGAATCTGCGCATTACCGCGCCCCAGTTCAGCATCGACAGGCGCGACGATCATCCGGACTTCGCCGATCAGGTCCGGACTCATATACGTCGCCGAATTGGCATTTGATCCCCAGCGGGCGCCGCCGGCGGCATCGACGCCGTCTCGCTGCATATTGACGGTTCCGAAGGCGCTCAAGCCGGCAAAGCTGCCGCTAACGCCGTCCGGGTTGACTCGAATTCCCGGCATCAGGCGATACAGATCCAGGACGTTGTTGCTGACCATGGGAAGATCCTGCACCCTCTGCTGGGAAAGCACTTCGCCGATCGACGAACTCGATGTGGCCAATAGCGTATCCGCCGCGACGGTGACTTCAACGGATTGCGCTTGCGTCCCCACCTGCAGCGTGAAATTCAACCGGACTTTCTCGGCGTTCCCCAGTTGAACACCTGTGAATGTCCTGGTCTGAAAACCGGGCAGCGCGGCACTCACCTTGTACACTCCAGGCAGCAAGCTGGCGAAGTTGTATGCCCCGGCTTCGTTGCTCAACACGACGGTAACGACTCCCGTGGCGTCATTCGTCGCGGTGACTTCCACGCCCGGCAACACGGCGCCTGTGGCATCTCCAATTGTTCCGCTTACCGTGGCGTTCGTTGATTGACTGAAAGCCGGCGATGAAAGAATTAACGACAGCAGCAATACCGTTGCGTTGAACACCCCTCTCATAGATTCCTCCTCTGCTTCCTGCCCAGCCAAATCCTGAAAACAGTTTTTTTGTGGGGGTAGGCTACCACTCGAACTGGCAGGTTCCAAAAGAGATTCCGCTTGCATGCCTTCGCGTAACTCACTAAGCTTCCGCCTAATCGGATTACAGGATGGGAACTCGATGACGCTCAAAGCCATAGTTGTTCTTTTGGCGGCCGTGAGCATGGGGTCATTTACGCCTCCGGCCCACGCAGCTCTGCGTGTCTGTGCAGACCCGGATTACCTTCCTTATTCGAATCGAGCCGGCCAGGGTTTCGAAAACAAAATTGCCGAAGCCGTCGCGAAGGCACTCGGCGAAAAGCTGGAATACACATGGGCCAGCACCCGCGGCCAGGGAGGATTTCCTGAATTCCTTGCGCGGACGCTCGACGCCAACGAGTGCGACGTGGTGATGAATATTCCTTATGGAAGCCGCGAGGAACTCACGACACAACCTTACTACGTGTCGTCCTATGTTTTCGTTTTCAAGAAGAGCAAGAACTACGACATCAAAAGCATGGATTCGGAGGTTCTTAAGCGGATCAAGGTCGGTTACGAAAGCGACACCCCGGTCGAAAATGGACTGAAGATGCGCAGCCTTATCCTGAGCGCTGTCGCCTTCGACGTGGGAGGCAGCAGCGACGAGTCACCAACTGCAATGCTCAACGCTCTGGACAAGGGGCAAATCGACGTCTTGATCACCTGGCAGCCGGTAATCGGCAACTTTTTGAAGCAGCGTTCTGACCTGGAAGTCATCGTGGTTCCGAACGCTCGGACTTTAGGCTCGCCTGAACAGTACGCATTCCCAATGTCCATGGGAGTCCGCCACGGCAACGAATTCTTACAAAAGCGGCTCGACGAGGTGATCGCCCGGAATCAAGCGCAACTCACTTCCATTTTGACTCAGTACGGAGTGAAGTTGTACACGCCACAATAGGACCTATGAATACTCAGGGTGATGAGAAGTTCAGCCGCGGAGCGGCGACAGAGTGTAGCCCCGGGCACAAGCCCGGGGTAGGTGTCGTTTTGGAACGCAGCCCCGGAGGGGCGAAAGATTCCCAACGACTCTTTCGCCCCTCCGGGGCTGGGATCGTGTCCAAAGAAAACCCCGGGCTCACGCCCGGGGCTACATTCTGTCGCCGCTCCGCGGCTATTCATTCCAGGCCGGCGCTCATCCTCCTAATCCTTCTCGTGGCGATATCCACCCTGCAGGCCATGCAGGTTGAACAGAAGGATGTAGAAAAGCTGCTCAATGACGGCGATTGCCACTCCTGCCACAGCATCGACCACAAAGTCGTAGGGCCTTCCTATGGCGACATCTCAAAGAAATACGCTGGGCAAGCGACTGCCGTTGATCAGTTGACCAGAAGCATCCGACAAGGCGGGTCGGGCAACTGGGGCGATCTGCGCATGCCGGGTCATCCCGATCTGAACGACGCGCAGCTCGCAGAAATCGTCCGCTGGATTCTCTTATTGAAAGATGCGATCCCGGGTGGAACCCGGCAAGTCCCACCGAAGGAGTATACGTATCCCGTTAACGACAAGAAGGTCACGTTGAACTTCCCCATCTTCGTCGAGGGCGCTGAGGGTAATGCTCAGATGGTAACCAGGGATGTTTTTCGTGGCTATCAACTCTATAACTCGTACTGCTACCGCTGCCACGGTACAGACGTTACGGAGAGTGAGCTGGCACCCGATCTTCGCCGCTTCGTTGCGGCAACGGCTCCGCAGGAGTTCCTGTCTGTAGTCATGGCAGGACGAGAAGACAAGGGAATGCCGATGTGGGCCGGCTTCTTCACCGAAGAAGAAGTTAAGCAAATTTACCAATATGTGAAAGGACGGAGCCTCGATTTGATACCTGTCGGGAGGCCCCGGTCTGAGTACGATTCCAGCAAAAATTGATCGATCATTTTGGAGGTTGGTCATGACTTGGATGAAGAGGCTTTGTAGCCTGGTGATTGCAATCAGCACGTGCGTTGCTCTTGTTCCGAATTTCGCGTTGGCCCAGACAAACGATGACCTGGACAAGATGTCCCAGGATCCGAATCAGTGGGTCATACCACTCGGGAACTACTCCGGGACGCGGCATAGCAAACTGAACCAGATCACCGCCCAGAACGCCGGGAAACTGAAGGTTGCGTGGACCATGTCCACGGGCGCCCTCCGGGGACACGAAGGGCAACCCCTGGTTGTCGGCAAGATGATGTATTTCCAGAGCGCGTTCCCCAACTACGTCTACGCCGTCGATCTCGACAACATCGGAAAGATGGTGTGGAAGTTCAGTCCACAGCAGGACAAGCTCGCGCCGTCCGTGGCCTGCTGCGATCTGGTGAACCGCGGTGTCGCCTATGCGAACGGAAAAATCCTGATGACATCGCTGGATGCCAAGCTCTACGCACTCGACGCGAAGACGGGTAAGGTCCTCTGGATGGCCCAGAACGGTGATCCGAAACTGGGTCAGACGATGACGGGAGCTCCGCTAGTAATAAAGGATAAAGTCCTCGTCGGTATCTCGGGAGGCGAATTTGGCGTTCGCGGCCACGTCACCGCGTACAACCTCAACACGGGCCAGCAGGTATGGCGAGCCTACAGTGTCGGCACGGACGCAGAAATCCTGTTTGATCCGGCAAAGACAATTGACGGCGCAACGCAGAAGCCCGTGGGCGCGAACTCCAGCATAAAGACATGGGGAAATGAAGAGTGGAAACTCGGCGGCGGCACAACGTGGGGCTGGTACACGTACGATCCGCAGCTCAACTTGTTCTACTACGGATCAGGAAATCCGGGAACCTGGAATCCCACGCAGCGGCCGGGCGACAACAAATGGTCCATGACGCTCTTCGGACGCAATCCGGACACGGGCATGGCCTCCTGGGCTTACCAGATGACTCCACATGACGGCTGGGATTACGACGGCATCAACGAGAGCGTGCTCACAACGAGTGCCGTCGGTGGCAACAACGTTCCGACTCTCACGCATTTCGATCGAAATGGCTTTGCTTACCTGCTCGACCGCCGCACCGGCAAGCCTCTCGCGGCGAACAAATTCGATCCGACAGTGAACTGGGCCGATCGAGTCGACCTGGCAACGGGCCGGCCTAACGTCGTAGCTGCCAAGATGATGCCCGGCCGCTCAGGGCGCCAAGAACATGCATCCAGTTTCCTATGACGACAGGACCAAACTGTTCTATGCCGGCACCAACCATATTTGCATGGACTACCAGCCCTTCAGCGTGAAGTACAAAGGCGGCTTCCCCTACGTTGGCGCAACCGTGTCCATGTTCCCGGCGGAAGGCGAAGTTCGTGGGAGGATGATCGCATTCGACTCGGTAACCGGACAGACCAAGTGGTCGATCAACGAACCGTTCCAGGTTTACAGCGGAACGCTGTCCACCGACGGCGGACTGGTTTTCTACGGAACGCTGGATGGTTGGTTCAAAGCAGTCGATAAGGCGACCGGAAAAGTGCTCTACCAGTTCAAGACGCCCTCAGGCATCATCAGCAACCCCGTCACCTACATGCACAACAACAAACAGTACGTCGCTGTGCTCACGGGCGTGGGAGGCTGGGCGGCCATCGGGCTTGCGGAAGGGCTCACTCAGGGAACAGAGGGACTGGGCGCCGTCGGACTTACCCGCAATTTGGGCGAGTTCACCAACCTTGGCGGAACGCTGATGGTGTTCACGGTTGAGTAGTTAATGTAAGTGACCAGAAGGGGAATTAGCCGCCAATGACGCGAATGACGCGAACGGGCGCATCAATAGATTCTTGAGCGCCCGTTCGCGTCATTCGCGTCATTGGCGGCTAATTCCCCACACCACTGGAGGATTTATGCGGAAAATCGTTTGCGGTCTGCTTGCTTCGGTCCTGCTCCTGGCGATAGCGGGAAGCGTTGCCGCACAAGAGAAGAAGACGAAAAAATTCCTGACCAAACCACTGGTGATTGAAGACCAGGGCAGCTTCTTCATTGGTGGCGTGCCGAAAGTCACAAACTACGCGACGGTCCCGGTAGCGACGCCGGCGAACCCCAACCCAGTGGCCCTCCCCAACCAGGTCACGATCGGCCAGATGTATGTTCAGTTCCAGATACCGGTAAACAAAAAGCGCAACACGCCGCCGGTCATCATGGTTCATGGGTCCTCTCATACGGCGGCTTGTCTGGAATCCACGCCTGACGGGCGGGAAGGCTGGTACCCGTATTTCGTGCGTAAAGGGATTTCGACCTATCTGATCGATCAGGCAGGACGCGGGCGCTCCGGATTCGACGAGTCCGTCATCCATGAGGCAACGGCCCTGCTCAAAAATGGCGACAACGAGAATGGCCTGGGCTTGATGCCGTCGTTCGGCAGGATCACCGACAATGGCGCGTGGACCGCGTGGTTTGGCCACCTGATGCCGGCAGGCTCCAACATCCTTAACGGCACTCTCATCCGGCACGGAGATCCCGACGATCCGCCGACCGACGACGCCACCCACAAGGACAACTACTTCCCCGCGTACCCGCTCGCGGCTGTAGACCCGAACATCGCGGCGCGCGCGGGAGCCATAGCCCAGCCACCGGCAGGACCAAACAATTACTATGCTCTCGAATACTACAAGCAGCTGGTCCCCAACGCGGAAGTGACGCTGCCGGGCTCCACGTGCGCTGCCTGTGAGCCGGTCGCGCTCTCTCCCGCCAACACGTGGACTCCGCTGGACCTGGCCTTGCTCGTCGAAAAGCTCGGTGGTGCAATCGTGGCCACCCACTCTCAATCAGGAATCATGGGACATCATATGGCCCGCATCCTGAAGGAGAGAGGTCATCTGGACATGCTGAAAGCCTTGATCACGATCGAGGGTGGCTGCTCACTTCCGAACAGCGGACTCAAAGCAGAAGACTTCGATAACATCCCCTACCTCGCTCTCAAGGGAGACTACACCGCGACGAGCGAAGTGTGCCAGGCCACCGTGGACGCCATTAATGCGCGGCGCACTGCCGGCCATGGAACCGCGAAGGCCGATTACATCAGGCTGGATGAACTGGGGAACCCGATCTTCAACGGCACAACGCACATGATGATGTTGGGTACGAATAACCTCGATGTGGCGGACGTTATCCTGAACTGGGTGGACAGCAATGTGCCGCCGAGGAATGGCAACGGGAAGGGTAAGAAGTAACAGAAAACGCGGGCTAAAGCCCGCGACTACATTGGGGGGGACAACGCATTGGAGGACAACGTGAATCCCAAATGTAGTCGCGGGCTTTAGCCCGCGTTTTTTCACGCTCGCGCGTCGAGCGCAGCCTTCACCCGCTCCGGCGTGAAAGGTACCTGGCGAAGGCGGGCGCCTGTCGCGTCGAAGATAGCGTTGGCAATGGCGGCGGCGACAACGGTGACTGCTGTCTCACCCGAGCCCATTGCTTTTTCACTGGGTTGATTGATCAACACGGTCTCGACTTTCGGCACGTCTGGGCCCAGATAAAGCGGATGATAGGTCCGCCAGTCGATCGACGTTACCTTCTGGTCATCCCATGTCACTTCTTCCAGCAGTGTCCGGCTCACGCCGTGCAGGGCGCCTCCTTCGAGCTGATTTCTCAAACCGTCAGGATTTGAAATCGGGCCGCAGTCGTTAGCCAGTACCAATCGCTTCACGCTGACCTTGCCGGTGCTCTGATCAACCTCGACTTCGGCCACCATTGCACAATATCCGTTATCACCCTCATACAGAACACAGGACATGCCACGGCCCGAGGCAATACCGGTCCGGCGGATGCCGGATCGAGGCGATGGACGGGCGTCCCAGTTCGCCGTCTTCGCCGCTGACTTCACGACTTCGATCAATCGCGGATCGCTCAGGTGGCGCAGCCGGAAATCGACCGGATCCGCTTTCAGCGACGCGGCGATCTCATCCATGAACGACTCATGGGCGAACGTGTTTTGCAATCGTGCCGGCGAGCGCAGAGGTCCCGTAAAGAACGGCGACTTCACGTCATGCGTCATGACGCGCTGGCTGGCGACCCTGCCCGTTCCGCCGCACCGGCCATTGACGCAGCCCGTTACATATGAAGGAACCGCGTTGTTGCCATTGCCGAAGTTTGTCGGATCCGGCGCGGGCGTCCTTGCTGCGAATGCTTGCGGCTCAAAGCCGGCCAGGAAACCGGTGACGACATTTCCGGGGGCGTTCCCACCCGGCCGCCCGCCCAGAGTGGGTGTCCAGGCTTCATAATCCCACGTGACGATCGTTCCGTCCGCATTCAGTCCCGCACGCTGGTCGATCACGAATGCGACACCGTAGTTCTCCCACGCCATCTCGTCCTTCCGCGCGAGTTGCACGCGGACGGGTTTTCCCACCGCCTGCGACATCAACGCGGCGTCGTAGGAAACGGTGTCTGCGCCATTGACGCCGTAACAGCCGGATCCCATCTTGAAGATGACACGCACACTCTCAGGCTTGAAGCCGAGGACCATGGCGGCGGTGCTTTTCAGCGGATGAACTGCCTGGGTCGCCGAGTAAATGGTGGCTTTGTCGGCCTGGACATCCGCAACAGCACAGGCAGTGCCGAAGGAAGCGTGCATCTGGTACGGATAGTGATACGTCGCTTTCACTACCCTGGCCGCGCTTGCCAGCTTCTCATCCACGTCTTTCGAGTTCACGCTGAATGTGTCTCGCGTGGGTTTCTGATTCCGCAGGTATTCGTGGAAGGTTCGCTGGTTCGGCAGTCCGGATCCCGGCGTCCAGACAACTTTCAACTTGTTGGCGGCCTGAATAGCCTGCCAGGGCTTCTCGGCGACGACGCCCACAAAATTCTTCTTTACGACAATCTTCACAACGCCCGGCATGCCTTGAACCGAGCTTTCATCGACAGTGACCAGGGTGGCGCCGACGGACGGTGGCCGAACCACGCGCCCGTGCAACATACCCGGCACACGCACGTTGTGAACGTACTCGAACTGTCCGGTAGCAATGCCCGGAATTTCCACGCGAGGGATCGGTTTTCCAAGAACCGTCCACTCACTAGCCGGCTTTCGCTTTGCATTGGGATTGAGCGTCATGCTGAATGTCCGTGCTCCGATCAGCTCTCCGTAACTGACTTTCTTTGCCGGATCCGCCTTCACGCTGATCACGCCATCCTTCACGCCAAGCTGATCGACGGGTACGCCGAGACGCGTCGAAGCGCGCGCGAGGAGCGCTTCGCGGGCAGTCGCGCCCGCCAGCGCAAGATTGCTCTGGTTGAAATTCGTTGGATGCGACTGGGCACCGGACGTTGTTCCCTGATCCGGAGTAAAGGCCGTATCGCACTGTATGAGTTTCACGCGTTCGAACGGCACGCTGAGTTCTTCCGCGATCAACTGCGTCTGCGCCGTATAGAGCCCGTGGCCGAGCTCGCACTTGCCTGTGTAGGCAGTCACGTTGCCGTCAGCACCGATAGCAATCCAGGAATCGAGCTGATTGCTGCCCGGGCCGTTAATGCCCTGCGCCACAGCCTCGCCCGGGATCGTTACGAATCGAGCGGTCAGGCCGGCTGCGCTGAAGCCAACGATCAACGCCCCCGAGCCTTTCAAGAATTTCCTGCGCGAGAGAGCTCTCATGATTTCACCTCCTGGTACCGCTTGATCGCGCGCATCATCCGCACGTGTGTGTTGCAGCGGCAGAGCACGCCGGACATGGCCTGCAGGATTTCGGTCTCCGTGGCCTTTGGTTTGCGATCCAGAAAAGCCTTGGCGGTCATGACAACGCCATTGACGCAGAATCCACACTGCATCGCCTGCTCGTCGATGAACGCTTTCTGAATCGCATGCGGCTTCTCGAGGGTTCCGAGACCTTCGAGGGTTGTGATCTCCGATGCGCCCACCGCGCTGACGGGCGTGACACAAGAGCGAACCGCTTCTCCCTTGATGATCACCGCGCAGGAGCCGCACTGACCGAGACCGCACCCGAACTTCGGCCCGCGGAGTTCGAGATCGTCGCTCAGCACGTACAGCAGAGGTGTCGCCGGGTCGACGTCGACGGTGTGAGCCCGGCCGTTGACTTTCAGGTTAAAGATGCTCATCGCACTTCCTTCCCGGAATGGATATGTTTCGGTGCAAGGTATTCCCCTCCTTGCAAAGGAGGGGTGGCTGCGCCATTAAGAAAAGGTCCCCTTCCGAAGCGGCGCAGACGGGGTGGTCGCTCACCCGAAACGTTTCGCCGAACTGACCACCCCGGCCGCGCCTTTCAATGGAGGCTTCGCAGCATTTTCTTGATGGCGCGTCCACCCCTCCTGTCCCAGGAGGGGAATAACGTTGTTCCTTGTCCCATTCCTTTCCCCAAATCCTTTTCCGCAGCAACCTAATCCGACGACGGTTTCGCCGTTCCCGTTGACGCCTTCACAAGGTCCGAAAACGGACCGACCCCGCCGTGTCCACCTACCATCTTATCCACCTTGAGGTTCAACTGGCCAATGGAGTAGAGCAGGTGCCTGGCGTCGGCGTTGGCGCTGCCGGCAGCGACATTGGGTGCCGGCGACCAGATATCGCTCGCGAAGAGTGCCCGCGCGCTCGGAACGTAAGCAATAACCTTCGGGTCCACATGCGGATTGCCGCGGATAGCATAGAGTTCCAGGCTTTGTCCGCCGTCACTGATCACCTTCTTGCCTTCAAACACTTCGATCGAACCCGTCGGCTGGGCCGGCTGGGCATTGCGCCGCTTGTCGAGTTCGTCCTGAGGATCGGTGTGGCGGGCCTCGAGAATCGCGCGAAGCACGGGCTCATGACCTTTCTCAACCAGCACGGTGGCCCCCATCGCGGCTATGGCACGAACGCCGCCGGTGTGATCGTAGTGATGATGCGTAACGGCCGCGTATTTGATCGGCTTGCCCGGAAACTGCTGCTCGAGCAGGCGCCCGAGCGTTTTGATTTGAGCTTCCGTGTAAGGCGCTTCCACCACGGCGAGGAAGGTCGGAAATTCCACGATCATGCTGTGGTGCGAATAGGCAAACGCATGCCACACGCCGTTGTCGACCTTGTTCAATTTCACAGGACTGTATTCGCCCGCGGCAATCGCCTGATCGGCTTCTGCAGAAGCGGCTTCAGGAATCTCGAACACTTTCTGCGCCTCGGGATCGTTGATCGCGATCGACGTGTATTGAACGGAAGAATAGTCTTTGCCGCCCTTGGTTATCGTGATCTTGTGGGGAAGCGTTATTCCGTCGACCGCCTTGTAATCGTCGAGGATGTATTGCGCTTGCACGTCACCCAGCATCGACTCGGTATCCAGAATCTGGAATCCCGCCAACAGCTTCGACTGCGGATCGAAA
>QHXD01000905.1:3545-4985 GCA_003223895.1 Acidobacteriota bacterium | reverse complement strand
ACTGAATTGCCGGGATCGAAAAGTGGAGTGTTCAAGCCGGTGGCGTTGAAAGCTGCCGCGGCGTTGACATGCGTTCCCACGGTTCCCGCAGCGACTTTGGCCGCAGCCAGGAAACCGCTCGTATCGCCCTCGAGCGAGAGTGTCGAGCCGGCGACATTGGGAGTGAAGACCAATTTGTCACTGGTACTGTTATAGCTGGCCGTTACTCCGGCGCCGGCGCTGTTGATTTTTCCGATCACCGTCTGCAGTGTGTCCTGCGACGCGTCCACCGAGATCGAAGCACCGTTGACCGTGAAAGAACCGCTGGTCACAGCGGCGAACTGCGAGGTCTTTGAGAAGACCTGCTGATCGTCGGGCAAGTTGCCGCGGACGGTGTTGCCGGTGTTCAGGTTTGCGGCGTGGAGGAAGCCGGTCGTGTCGCTACCGACCGTGATCAGATCTTCACTGTTAGAGGTACCCGTCAGCACAATCTTGTTCGTCGATGAGTTGAAGGTGGCAGTCACTCCGGCATTCGCAGTGTTGATCCGGTTTACGATCGAGGTCACTGTATCCGTGTCTTTGTTGATCGAGATCGAGACGCCGTTGACGGCGAAAGAGCCGCTCGTCACGCTGCTGAATTGCGTCGTCTTCGACAGCACCTGTTGATCGTCGCGGATGTTGCCTCGAACAGTATTGTCGGTCGAAAGCTTCGCGGCGGTCAGGAAGCCCGTTGTGTCGCCGGATACCGTGATCAGATCTTCGCTATTCCCCGTGGTGTTCAGGATCAGCTTGTTCTGGGCCGAATCGAAGGATGCCGTTACCCCTGCGCCGGAGCTGTTGATACGGCTCATGATGGACGTCAGCGTATCCGTATCTTTGTTGACCGAAATCGAGACGCCGTTGACGGAAAACGAGCCGCTTGTCACGCTGCTGAATTGCGTCGTCTTCGACAGTACCCGCTGATCGTCGCGGACGTTGCCCCGCGTCGTGGTGGCGCCGGAGAGTCTGGTCGCCGCCAGGAATCCCGACGTATCGCCGCCGAGGACGATGTTGTCCTCGGAGTCGGAGTTGGAGTTGGACTTGGAGTTGGAGTTGGACTTGGAGTTGGTGCTCAGCTTGATCTTGTCGCCGCTGACTGAGGCGGTAACGCCTGCGGCCGAGCTGTTGATGCGTGAGATGACCGAGTTGATGCTGTCGTTCGCGTTCACCGCGATGGTCGTCCCGTTGATCGTGAACGAGCCGGCTGAGACCGTCTGATAGTTCTCGAATACCGGCGCAGAACCCCAACCTGCGTTGAAGAGCGCGGCCGCATTGACATCGGTGCCCGTTTGGGAAACGTTTGCGGTGGACGTCGTGTTCAGGCCAAGCGTTCCGGCGGTGAAGCGGACCTTGAGACCAGTGCTCCCAACGTCAAGGACCTGTCCTGCCGTTATCATGCCGGTATAGGTTGCGACCTGGTTG
>QHXD01000905.1:2061-3389 GCA_003223895.1 Acidobacteriota bacterium | reverse complement strand
GGCGGTGAAGCGGACCTTGAGACCGGTGCTCCCAACGTCGAGAACCTGTCCTGCCGTTACCATGCCCGTATAGGTTGCGACCTGGTTGTTGCTTTGGTCGGTCACTCGAAAGGAAAGGAGCGATGCGGACCCGCTAATGGTCGTCGCGGCCGTGATCTTGAACGTCAGCGACGTGGCTGTCCCGGAATAGGCACCCGAAACCTGCGCATAACTTGTGGAACTAGCAAACGCCAGGTCGTAGGCGCTCAGCGAAGTCGTGGCCGTATTCATTTCGGCGGTTGACCGTATCGTCGAAGTACTTTGCGGCGACGTGACATCGAGGCCCAGCGTCGCGCTCGATTTGAGAATCGAGGCTGTTTCGGGAGAAGTGATGTCGAGGCCGAGACCGGCAGACGACTCCAGCCTTGACGCCGCAGCTGCCGAAGTGACGTCCAGCCCGACCGCACTCGAGGACAATCGGTCTGTAGAAGTCTTTGTGTTGATCTTTAGAGTCGTTTGTAAAGCCGAATAGCCGACGGATCTGGGCGTCAGATGCGGGGCGGTTCCCCTCAGTGACGCCTGCAACGCCGGAGTACTCAGGACCGAGGTGGTGTAAACGGCTTTGGTCACGTTCGTGAAGCCGCGAAATGCATCGCCCAGCGCAGCCGAAGCAGCCAGAAGCTGAACCCGCAACTGGTCGATGGTCGGGTTCGGTCCCGACTCCGGCACCGCAGTTTTGAGACTGAATGCACCCGAATTTCGGGTTGATGGGACATTGACCTGAAACAGGTTAAACCCGTTTCCACCAATCCCGAATAGACCCGAGGCGCTCATGGCAAATCTCCCTCTGTCAGGCTTATCGGCCATGGGGCCTATAACTTTAGCTATCCACGACAGCGACAGGGGAAAATCGCCGGATATGCTTAGAATCCCAATCCGAAGTGCAGGCCGAAAGTAACTGGTGTCGTCTTGGGACCGAATGTTGGCCGATTGAAGCGGACTGGCAGCACGGCCTCAGCGAAGTAAGCCTTGAAGAAGCTGTCCTCGATCGGCCAACTGTGATTCACAAGGGGCGTGAATCCCCATTGCGGAGTATTGACGTCGAACGCTGCTCGTATCCCGACACCGAAATCGTGCCCCACGGCCCACACAAGGCCTGGATGCACTGTAAAGTTCGTCTGTCGCGGAGTGCCTTGCACTCCCGGAACCAGTTCGAGGTCATAGGCCATGCGCCCTTTTCCCTTGAACGTAATTCCAAGGGGAAAGCCAATGGAAAAGCGATCCGCGATGTTTGTAGTCGTGCCGGCGACGCGCCTGACCAGTGGCAGCACAAATCCGATATGCCCACC
>QHXD01000905.1:0-2012 GCA_003223895.1 Acidobacteriota bacterium | reverse complement strand
TTTGTAATCTCAATGTTTTTCTCCCTCGACTTGTGGCGTTCATTTGAAAATAGCGTGCCGGAGGTCACAGGCGTGTCTTCGCGGGTTTCCAAAACCGAGCCGATTGTAGCAGTGAAAAAGTATTAAACAAAACGAGACTCAGAAGCTCCCCTCCTAAGTTAGTTAGGGTGGTTGCCTGAGGAACCACCCCGCCGTTCGCTAAAAAACGCGCGAACGGCACCCCTCCTAACTTAGGAGGGGAGTTTCAGAATCTTCCGCGTCGTCTCCGGCGGAATTAACGGATAGAATTAGAGACTGATTTGAAGTCCAGTGCACAGCCCGGAACAACAACCTTTCGGACCCCAGTGCTGGTGGCCCTTCTGATTGTTTGTCTGCGTCCCGGAACCGGCGCGGCAGCCCACGATCCGCCCGCGGCTCCGCCGCCGAACAAGCTCACCTTGTCCTACTACGATTTCTCCTCCGGCAAAGAAGGTGTCGACATCAACCTGCGCCACACCTTCAAGTCGAGCACGGCATGGATCGGCGGCTACCGTGAGAACAGCGGGTTCGATCAGGCCCGCGTGGGTTACCAGTACGACTACCACCACAACTGGCTGACTTTCATCCCGTCAGCGCAGGCGGCCACACGCGGATTCCTCGGCGTCTCGGTGTACAGCGACACGAACCTGAAACCCTACTGGAACCTGGGTTTCGATCCCAACGACTACCTCCAACTGGGGGCGGGATATCACGACCACGCCGGCAATACGATGTCGGTGTATGCGATCCGGGATAACCGCCTCCACACCGGACAAACCAACACCCACCTGTTCTTCAGACGCTATCTACCCGAGGACTGGCGCCTGACTCTGGATTTGGTGCACGAGCATGGCAACGGCGACGATGGGCTGGCGGTGAATGCCTGGGCGATCAGCGGAGATGTCGATTGGCGCCGCTGGTTCGCGCGTGTTGCCTGGGACCCGCACGTCAACTACACGCCGGACCGGCAAGTCCGCGTGGCTGCCGGCCTGAGGTTCTAGCAGGCAGTTATTTGCTCAAGTTGGTTGGCTGGGAGTATATTCCTAACAAATTGGGAGCGGACCACGAACGGAGCCGGGACGTGTTTTTCTCACCCCCCAGTCCCCGCTTTTATATGAGGAGACAATTCGATGATGAGAGATATGTCCAGAAGGATTACTTTCTGCCTTTTGTTTTTGATGTGCAGCGGGTGGGTCATGGCATCGCCGACAGGAAGCATCACTGGTTTTGTAAAAGACCCTACCGGAGCCTTAATTCCGGGAGTAAAGGTCACTCTTACGAACACCTCAACTAACGCCCAACTATCGACGATCAGTAATGAAAACGGAGGGTTCCAATTTCCACAGCTGGCGCCGGCCGGTTACTCCCTGGTCGTGGAATCTCCAGGCTTCAAGAGGTCGGTCGTCAATGTTGTAGTTCAGGTGGATCAGATCACCCGCGTTGACGTCGTTCTCCAGGTCGGAGATATCGCGCAGGAAGTGGAGGTACAGGCTGTGGCTCCGCTGCTCGAGAGCGATAAGAGCACATTGAGCAGCGTTGTCGAGAGCCGCGTCATCTCGAACATGCCGCTGAACGCCCGCCAATATCTGGACCTGGCGTTGATCACTCCAGGCGTGCTTCCTTCAGCCGCTGGAGCGCAAGGCAATGGTTTCAACGTGGCCGGTGCCCGCTCGCAATCGAACAACTTCCTGCTGGATGGCGTGAGCAACGTCGACACCCAGATCAATTCGGCGCTGGGTAATTTCCGCATCACCGATGCAGTGCAGGAGTTCGCCGTTCAGACCAGCGTTCCGACTGCGGAATTCGGGCGCGGCACAGGCGGCCAGATCAGCATCGTAACGAAAAGCGGCTCGAATCAATTCCACGGTTCTGCATTCGAATATCTGCGCAATGATGCGTTAGATGCCGCCGACTTCTTTACAAACAGGTCCGGCGGGACGAAGGCGCCGCTGCATCGCAATCAGTATGGCGCGACGTTTGGCGGGCCGATTCGG
>QHXD01000904.1:1470-2902 GCA_003223895.1 Acidobacteriota bacterium | reverse complement strand
GCCGCCGACATTCGGCCACAGCTCGCTCAATTCCGTTGCGCACTCTCCATACTTCTGGAACTTGAACGGAGACTTCATGAGGTTGCCGGTCTTGCGCTGGGTCAGCACCTGGGGCCCGGGCATCGGCTTGCCGTCATACTTCTCGAGCATGGGCTTGGGATCGAAGGTGTCCACATGCGACACGCCACCGTTCATGAATAAAAAGATGATGCGCTTGGCGCGCGGCTTGAAGTGCGGCGCCTGAGCTGCAGCCTGCGCCAGTGAACTATTCAGCATGTTGGAAAATGCCACCAGACCAAACCCTCCACCGATCATGGATAGGGCCTGGCGGCGAGTTACCGGTTTTGGAGCTTCATGACAGGGCATCGAAATTTCTCCTTTTCGAAGGTGTAAATGAATTGGCAGTGACGCGTTTGAAATTCCCCTCCTAAGTTAGGAGGGGTGCCTGCGAGGCCATCAAATTCCAGAAAAGGCCGAGCAGGCGGGGTGGTTCCGAAGCACTTTCCCTCTCACGGTTCTCCAAGGGAACCACCCCGTCTGCGCCACGTTCGGTTGCTTCGCGGCATTTTCTTGATGGCGCAGCCACCCCTCCTAACTTAGGAGGGGAATCGTCGCGCCTTCAAATTCGTTCACATCCTTATCTCCATATTTGTTTCCCTTAATCGATAAACAAAAACTCGTTTGAGCTGAGCAATGCCCAGCAGAAAGATTTAAGTGGCGAATCCTTGGGCTTCTCCGCGCTCCCCGCTTCGTCGGTTTCGGCGGCTTCACGCAAGAAGGAGAGCGAGGACGCCAGCTCCTCCGGTGCCGGCATCCTCTCGTAGACAATCTCGAAGGCCTTCTTCACCTGGGCTTCTTCATTCCCCGCGAAACGGATCCGCTCGGCAAGCATTTCCGCCTGTTTCTGTACGAACCCATTGTTGAGGAAGAAAAGCCGCTGTTGCGGAACATTGGTGGTGTAGCGCCGTTCGGCAGAGATTGTCGGAGTCGGGAAATCGAAGATCGCCTGATATTCGTTGGGATACATCCGGCTGACCTTCGCGTACACCGCGCGGCGGATCATTTTGTCGCCGAGTTCTTCGGAGGGCCCGCCGATCTGGTTCAAGTCCAACTTGCCGGAAGCCGACAGAAGCGAGTCCCAGATACTTTCGGCATCCAATCGCTGGCGATTCGCTCTCCAGAAGAGACGGTTGTCGGCATCCTTGGCGAGATTGGCCTCGATCGTCGTCGAACTGAGCTGGTAAGTTCGCGACATCAGGATTTCCTTATGGAGCTTCTTCCACGACATGCCATCTGCCATGAACTTCGAAGCGAGGTATTCGAGCAGTTCCGGATTGGCCGGCCGTTCGCCCGCCATTCCGAAATTATTGGGCGTATCCGTGATGCCCCGGCCCATGTGCCATCGCCAGATGCGATTGGCGATCACACGCGC
>QHXD01000904.1:0-1444 GCA_003223895.1 Acidobacteriota bacterium | reverse complement strand
CAACCGGCCGCTGCCCTTGTCGAAACGCTTCGGCACGCCCTCTGTGAAGATCGAGGGGAAGGCGCGCGGAGCATCCTCGGCGAATGAATAGGGATTGCCGCGCAGGAACACCTTGAGGTCCGACGGCTCTTTCTCTTCCTCGATTCCGTAGACGAAGGGATATTGCGGCGGCATTGCCTTCTTGAATGATTCGATGTCGGCCCTGAGCCGCGCAACATGGCCCGCGAGATCGGCAGACAGGCGTTTCTCGAGCGCCCAATCATTGAGCTTGAGCAAGCCTGGCTTCCGCTTGTCGTCCGCGTTGGGGTTGATCATCCCCAATTCCGGAATGTCGGTCTCGAAAACATCGCGCCAGAGGTACGTCTGTTCTCGATCGAGTCCTTTCAAATCGATCTGGTGCTTGTTGAGCTGGCGCTTGAGGCCGTTCGGCAACGGATCGAACTGCTCCTGCTCGGTCTTGAACTGCGCGAGGGCGATTTCATTTTGTTCCTTGAGCTTCAGGTACTTCTCGTTCACATCCGCGATCAGGAGATAGAACTCATGCGCGAGCTTCTTTGCGGCTTCGATGGTGCCGCCGCCGCTGGCCGCCACCATCTCCTGCCACGGCTTGAGGAATCCGTAATTGTTGGGTTTCTTCTTCAGAAAGCGACCCCAGCGTTCCAGAAGCTCAGAGTCCAGCTTGTACTCCTCCGCGATACTCTGGACGGTGGCTCGCTTCTGACTGCCGACTTTCCAGGCAGCCACCATGTAATCCTCTGTCTGCACAAACAGGATCTGCGCGTAGAGATCGGAGGTCTGGTCGAGAAATTTCTTGAGGCCCGCTTCTTTCGCATCGAGTTGCTTTTTCTCTTTTTCGTAGTCGTCCACGACCGACTTGGGCACCTGTGGGTAGGCCTTGTAATGCGAACTGGCGAAGACGCTGGCGAGGCTGTAGTAATCGCGCGTCGGGATAGCGTCGTACTTGTGATCATGGCAGCGGGCGCACCCTACGGTCAGGCCGAGAAACGCTTTTGTCGTTACGTCAAGCTTGTCATGCCATTCGTCGGCGCGCTCGATGGGGGCGGGGTTGTCCTGATAACTCCAGACGCCGGTTCCGTGCATTCCGAGTCCACCGATCAACTTCGGGCGGAGCTTCTCGTCCAGCAGGTCTGCGGCAAGCTGTGCCTTGATAAAGAGGTCGTAGGAAAGATCGTCGTTTATCGAACGGATCAGCCAGTCGCGATAGAGGAAAGCGAATGGATACTTTTCCGCGCGGTCGGGTTGCTTGGCGACGCGGTAATCGTCTTCGCCATACCGCACGACGTCCATCCAGTGTCGCGCCCATCTCTCACCGTAGCGCGGCGAGGCGAGCAGCCGGTCAATAACCTTCTCGTAGGCGTTCGGAGACTTGTCGCTTTCGAAGGCCTTTACTTCTTCATATGTCGGCGCCAGTCCGGTGAGGCCG
>QHXD01000903.1:1097-2526 GCA_003223895.1 Acidobacteriota bacterium | reverse complement strand
GCGGAACACGTCCCACACGCCGGCGAAATTGAATCGATGCCGCTGATCCCGCCTCCCGAGGCCGCGCTCGTCGCCCGGACGAAACGGATTCTCGCTCGTGCAACATAGAATTTGATTCCCCGGCGCCGCGCCTCTGTCGATCAGCCTGGAATACGTATAGTTCGCGAGAAACTGCAAACCGCGCTGGTACCGTTTATTCGCCTGCACGAAAAATGCGTGATAGGCCGAGCTGTTATCGGATCTGAATTCTTGAATCTGGTCGAAGAACGACAGCGGCCGTGAAGCAGGAACACCGAACCAGGGCATATTAAACACCCCGGAGATATTTCTCGCGGTGTCGTGAATCTCGACCGGCCTGGTACCCGGAGGAAGCAGGTTGATGTCTTCGTTGCTCCGCAGCCTGGTTCCCTTCGTGTAAAGCCATCCGCTGGAAATGCTCACATCCGGGAGAACCTCTCGTTCAATTTCAAGGTTTACCTGCTGCACATAAGGCGCTGCGAAGTCCGGACTGAAGACAACAATGGTCGCGCCCGGTGTGGGAGTCTGAAGGCGCATGGTGGGGATGCCGCGCGGGAACACTGCCGGATAAACAGGTCCTCCGGCGCCCACTCCTCGAAATTCCCGGATATTTTGGAAAACACCGTTTTGCGTCTTTGCAACGGAATTCACCTGAAGCGGTAGAGGTCCGTAGTAAATCCCATAGCTGGTCCGGACGACGAAAATTGGGGAGAGCTGCCATGCCAATGCCACTCGAGGCGCAAAATTGTTTTTGTCCTGTGGAACGACGCCGGTCCTCGGGAACTGAGGATTCGATGTGGCCGGCTGATCAAGCTGCTGGAACTCGTAACGCAACCCGATATTCACGCTGAGATTCGACGACGCCCTGAAATTGTCCTGAATGAACGCGCTGTAATAAGGACTGACCGTCGTGTCTTCCGGAATTCCGAACCCCTGCGTGTACGACGTATAGCGGCCATTTGCAAAGTCCCTGAGATTGCTGAACAGGTAAGAGCCGTCGATCGCTGTCAAGGAGAAGCTGGCGTCGGATATGTGGTGGATATCGACACCGGCTTTCATTTCATGCCTGCCTCGCATGAGAGTCAGATTATCCAGCCATTGCCATCGCTTCTCGTGAAGTGTCGAAGGGAAAACGTCCCGCCGCCCGAATGTGATGCCGGTCCTTGCCGAGCCAATCCGAACCTGAGGCCCCTCACTGTTGGGTATTTGCCGTTCTGTGCCGGGCGCGAACTGCATTCGAGCCTCATTGAGCAACGTTGGCGAGATCGTGGCAGTCCACTGCGCCGAGAAAGAGCCATTATCGACCTGGACTCTTCCATTGTTGCTGAGGGCCATGCCGGTTACCGTCGGTGTCGTGAAACCGTTTTCAGGAACATTCGTGGCATGAAGATTCTGGTAATTCAATCGCGCG
>QHXD01000903.1:0-993 GCA_003223895.1 Acidobacteriota bacterium | reverse complement strand
GAACCGTTGCTGCTCGTCTGAGTTCGTAATGGAGGCCAGCGTCGCGTCGAAACCGTCCAGCACCGTTCCAGAATTCACAATCAGGGGTTCGCTTCGAATTTGCCGGCTGAAGTCGCCGAAGATGAAGAGGCGGTCTCTGACAAAGGGTCCGCCCAGCGACCCTCCGAATAAGTGTTCCCGTGTTTTTGGTTTGGTTGCGGCAAATCTCGGCCTGGCGTTGAATGCGCTGTCGGAGAGAAAATACGACGCTTCTCCGTGCCACTCGTTTGTGCCAGACCTGGTGACGACGTTGACCAGTCCTCCCGCCGATCGTCCGAATTCCGCGTTGAAGTTGCCGGCCAGCACCTGGAACTCGCGAACCGCGCTCTGGCTGAATTCGAAGGGCACCAGGAATTTTGCCTTGGGAAGATTGCTCCATGCCTGATACGCGTCGGTGCCATCGACAAGTCCGCCGGCGTAGAAATGATTCACGCCGGAGAAATCTGCCGTGGCGCTCGTGTCGCGCTCGCCAAACTCGGTGGCGCCGGCAACCAGCACGCCCAAATCCATGAACTTTCGACTGCGAACCGGCAGGCCCTCGACGAATCGGCGATCCAGGGTCGTGCTCGGCTGCTTCCGGTCCAGCTCTACCAGCGGTTCCCGGGCGACGACAGTGACGGCTTCGCCGGATGCTTGTTTCAGGATGAAACTCACGTTCAAAGTTTGTGCGATTTGCAATACGATGCCGCGCTGCCGCATCGTGATGAATCCAAGACGCTCGGTCGCAATCTGGTAGTTGCCGAGGGGAAGTAAGGGCGAACGGTATCTGCCGGACATGTCGGTGTGAATGCGGCGCTCGGTGCCGTAGTCCTGGTTGGTGATGGTGACCAGAACGGCCGGCAAAACCGAGCCGTTCTCACTCCGAACAGTACCTTCAATGACTCCCCCGGTGGCATCCGACTGAGCGCGGAGTGAGGTTGCTGAAAGCAAGCCGAGGGCTGTGAGAATGAAAGT
>QHXD01000901.1:1482-2371 GCA_003223895.1 Acidobacteriota bacterium | reverse complement strand
AACCGCGCGACTGTCTTTTCGTTCACACCTTCCAATCGCAGCGATCCGAAAACGATTACCTGCGGCTGCCGCTGAGAAAGTGCTCCGAGGAAATGCGCGACGCTACTGAAGTTGTAGGGAGACAGAAACCACAAAAAGCACAAAAGGCACAAAACTCTTGTGTGCTTTTTGTGCCTCTGTGGCTTCGAGTCCCGAGTTGCACGATGGAATCAGCTTGGGCAAAGTGGAATCCGGATGCACACAACTGTAGCGGCGGTCTATGACCGCCGGCGGTCATAGACCGCCGCTACAGTTATGCGAAAGCGCGCATGACGTCCTTGTGCACGTCGCTCAATTCACGCTGAGTCCGCTCCGCCTCGAGAATCTTGTTTTGCAATTGCCTCAGCAGCAGTGTTTTCTCGAGGCCGTTTCTGACCACCAGACGGAGATTGCCGTTGTCCCATGGCTTCTCGATGTACTGGTATAGACCGACGTTGTTGATTGCGTTGATTGCATTCTTCTTATCGGCATATCCGGTCAGCAGTATTCTCGGCACGAGCGGAAACCGCTGCTTCACTTTCGACAGGAAAGTAAGGCCGTCCATCTCCGGCATCAGATAATCGCTGATGACCAGATCGATGCTGCGCGGCGTCTGTTCGAGATCCTCCAGAGCCTGCACAGGGGACGTGTGGGTCAGAAGGCTGTAATCGCTCTCGATCGCAAAGAAAGACTTGATCGACGTGAGGACCATCTCTTCATCATCGACCAGCAGGATCGTGGGAATGTTGTGCTTGCTTGGTTCGCGACTCATGGGAATCCTTCAGCGGTAAGGTTATGGTGAATGTCGAGCCTCGGCTGGAACTCTCGATCTCAATCTTGCCACCGTGGTTCTGAACAATTTTGTAACTTA
>QHXD01000901.1:0-1432 GCA_003223895.1 Acidobacteriota bacterium | reverse complement strand
TTCCGAGATTTTCAGGAGCAATTCCCGTACCGCTGTCGATGATTGCAATCTTGACCGAGTCGTGGTTACGGGACGTCTTTATCGTTATCGTGCCGTGCCCCGGTATCGCCTGGATTGCATTGACCATGATGTTCATGAACACCTGGTTCAACTGGTTGGGAAAACACTCGATGTCGGGAAGCTCCGCATACTGCTTGATGAGTTGGATGCGATTCGTCAATTCGTGCCGTACCAGGGTGAGTGTGCTGTCGAGCCCTTCATGAATATCGACTTTCTTCCTCTCCGCTTCGTCCAGCCGGGCGAAGTTCTTAAGACTTCCGACGATACTCATGATGCGCTCCGTGGCGACATTATTGTTCCGGCACACATCATCCAGAATTCCAAGCAGCCGGTTCAGTTCCCGGTTGTGTTGCGTGTCGACCAGGTGGCGCATCTTGCCAACCGCGCGAGAGAGAATGTCGTTATTGCTGCGAATGGCTCCCATGGGTGTGTTGATTTCGTGCGCGACTCCTGCGGCCAGAAGGCCGAGCGAAGCCATCTTTTCAGACTGTATCAACTGAGTCTGGAACTCCTCGTCGCGTGTGACGTCGTTGATGAAGATGAGCGCGTGTTCTCTCGAAGGAATGCAGACGATGCGGAGAACATGGCCTTGAATCCGCTTTTTCCCCTCATGCGTCTCGCCTTCCTTCACCACTCGTTTGATGATGGACAGGTAACGGCTTGGCAGGATTCGAAAGAATTGATCGTGGGGAATACCCAGTTCGCCGAGCAACTCACGGCACTTCGCATTAATGGAGACCAGGCGACCGGCCACATCGCACTCCAGGATCGGAAATGGGAAGATCTCGGTCACTTCTACCATGAGGTCTCCCCTTTAGTGTATGCCGATCAGCGGCCACAATGTGGGAACAAGCAGGATGAGGATCAAGGACTCGACCACGGTTAACACCAGGCCAACCTTCAAAAGGTCTTTTGCTTCGAATTGTCCGTACGAATAGCCGACAATCAGAACCGGTGACTGATACATGAAGATCTTGCCGCCCGCGGCGAAAGTCCAGATCATGCCGATCGCGAGCGGACTCAGGTTATTTGATTTCGCGAACGACATCAGCAGCGGCATCGATGTGCTGATATTGGAAGGTTCCGGCAAAAAGAAGTGATAGAAGAAGCCGGCCCAATAAAGAACAAGGGCGGAATAATTCACGGATTGCACGAGCGGCAGCACGCGTGAGAAGAAGGCGGCGTTCAGTACATCGATGGCCTTGGTTTCAACCAGCACCACCGCCATCGATAGCACAGCCCCGACAAGAATGATCGGCAGCGGATCGATGCGCTTGAATTCTTCAGAATCGATCACACCGATTCCGGGCAGACATGCCGCGAGGCCGGCCCCAAAACCAATCATGGCGGCGGGCACATGATGAATAAAATC